>NZ_JAQRFJ010000025.1:0-46657 GCF_028599065.1 Xenorhabdus sp. PR6a
CCAAACCACAAACTGTAACCACCAAATTCAAGCCCGATTCTTTCTATATAAATGGCCCGTGTATAACAACAGGGCCAGTAACTATAAGTTCTATCTGCAAAAATCACAGATTACTTGAAACCAAGTTTTTAAACTGTGATAAAGAAGCAACGCCGACCAGAGAATCAACAGGCTGGCCATTCTTGTAAACTAATGTTGTCGGGATACTACGGATACCGTATTTCATTGCAACTTCTTGAGCCTCATCAATATTGATCTCAGCAAAAGTAGCATTTTTTTGCATTTCAGCCGAAAGCTGACTGAATATCGGTGCAACCATTCGGCATGGTCCACACCATGGTGCCCAGAATCTCACCACACACACGCCCTCTGTACTTATGATGCTGTCAAAATTATCTTCAGTTAATTCAATTAAGGCACTCATAGAAACCTCTATCTAATTGATTTATAAGAATCATAAAAAACTGCGATATCAAGTGTCATCCTAAACCTTCCTGGCAATATATTCAATTATTATATTGAATATTTGTTTTGTGGTGAGTGTCTATACTGGTTTAGCAATATTTCAGCAATCTTATAACTTAACACTTGAGTATCAATGATCTCCTGATTGCCCAAGACAGCAATGGTTAAATGTGAATCTGGAAAACGCATAAAATAAGCTCTGTAACCTGCCCATTCGCCGGAATGCTCCAAACTCGGCTCTGCTAAGTGGTTGTTATGTTCTAAGCCAAATGCATAAGACTCATGATTTTTAACGATATCTCCAGTCAATGTTGTTTCTGGTAATACTTGAGTCATACGCTGGACTAATGCTTTCCCGCCAACCCTACCATGAGATAGATTTTCTCCCCATAACATGAGATCGCCAACCGTTGTGTGTACCGCCCCATCACCAGTATGTGTCCAGGGAGATTCAAAAAGCCGCCCTTCTTGACTATAGGCACGTGCAAATTCAACAGTTATTGGATATTCGTCAACAATAAATGTATTTTTCATCCCAAGAGGTTTGAAGATATGTTCTTGGCTGAATTCACTGAGTCTCATCTTGCTGGTTTTTTCAACCACTTGAGCCAATAAAAAGTATCCGGTATTGCTGTATTCAAATGCTGTTCCTGGGGAAAATACAGCTTTAGATTGCGCGTACAAATGACGCAGTGATTGTTCGATTGTCAACGGATCTTGTTCACTAATACCAACTGATTCAGCCAGCTCCATATAATCGACTAGTCCACCAGTATGATAGATTAAGTGGCGCAAAGTGACTGTCTCTGCATAATTACCTAAATCAGGCAGGAACTTTATGATTGAATCACCTAACGATAGATAACCGTCCTTTTCTAATAATAGAAGCGCAAATGCAGTGAATTGTTTTGAAACTGAGGCAATATTAAATATGCTGTCTATTGAAAGTGGTTTATATGATCCTAAGCAAGCTAACCCTACAGAACCTTGATAAGTTAATCCGTTGTCATATTTAGCCATGTATACAACACCGGGAGCATTTTTATCAAATGGTGTTAAAAGCTCCTCTAGTGCTTTAATGATTTTGGGATTTTTTTTCATAATCTAGCTAAAACCATCTCCATAAGATATTAATCATTCATTTTCAACCAATCGGTATATCCTTTGGCCCCATTACCGTAATAAGCGTCATTATTCGCATCAACCAGTTCAATTCCGTAACGTAGGCGTTCTACCAAATCGGGATTGGAAATGAACGGGCGTCCGAATGCAACTGCATCAACCTTACCTTCCGCTCGACGGGATATCGCCATTTCAAGGTCATAATTGTTATTGCCGATATAAGCGCCGTCAAATAATGATCTGAGTATATCCAGATCAATACCTTCAGGAATATCACGGCTTTTTCCCGTAGTTCCTTCAACAAAGTGGAGATAAGCCAGCTTGAATTTATTTAATTGCTGAATCAAATAGCGATAAGTTGCCATCACATGACTATCAAGTGGTGTGTTCCCTACCTCTGTGGTGACTGGGGACAATCTAATCCCAACTCGACCACCACCCCAAATATGTGCCACAACTTCAACCACTTCGAGAATCAATCTTGCTCGGTTTTCAATTGAACCACCGTATTGATCATTGCGATGGTTAGTTGAATCACGTAAGAACTGTTCCAGCAGATAATTGTTAGCTGCATGGACTTCTACACCATCAAACCCTGCACGTTTAGCACATTCTGCCGCATGACGATATTGTTCGATAATATCCGGTATTTCATCGGTTCTGAGTGCACGTGGCATAGAAGCTTCTTCAATACCACGGCGGGTATAAACATTACCATCCGCTTTAATCGCCGATGGTGCTATTGGTGCTTCTCCATTTGGTTGAAGAGAAACGTGTGAGCAACGACCGACATGCCACAATTGCATGACTATTTTTCCCCCAGCAGCGTGAACAGCGTCGGTCACTTTTTTCCATCCCGCTACCTGATCTTCTGTCCAGATACCCGGTGTCATGGCATAACCGCGCCCCTGCGCTGAAATATTGGTTGCTTCTGAAATGATCAAACCGGCACTCGCGCGCTGAACATAATATGTGATATTAAGTTCGTTCGGGACCCCCTCTTCATTCATACGACCACGGGTTAAAGGTGCCATAACAATACGATTGGCAAGCTCAATTTCACCTAATTTGGTCGGTGAGAAAAGATCGGTTCGAATACTATTATCAGTCATAATATTTCCTATTTTTAATATTGACATTCATTGTTGTACTATAACTTAGTGAATTTCCAAACGGAGAAATGTATGTTGGATAAATTAATTCCCCTCAAACCTCTTATTATGTCTTTTTGTGAAGGAGATCCGAATGAAAACCCGTGGGTTAACGGCATTAAACGGATACCAGAGCCTATTATTGTCGTTCCTTACGATACCGAATGGGATAATATTTACAACGAAGAAAAAAATAAAATCCAGCAACAATTGCAAGAGAAAATTATTAGTATTGCGCATATCGGCTCTACAGCCGTGCCTGGTTTACCCGCAAAACCCATCATAGATAAGTGCTTATCCGAACTGGATATTTCTAATCATGCGTAGAACGGATCATTTCGGTGGGATAACAGAGTTTGTTACCACAGCACAGCTAGGAAGTTTCACTGCGGCAGCAGAACGTCTTGGGTTGACCAAATCAGCGGTAGGAAAAAGTGTCGGCCGGCTTGAAGATCGCTTAGGCATCAAGCTGTTTCAACGCTCAACACGTCGTTTGAGTTTGACGCCTGATGGAAAATCCTTCCTGACAAGTTGTCAGAGTGCGATTGATATTCTCGAACAGGCTGGATCTGTGCTGACTTCACATATTACTCATCCTTCAGGGCGGCTCCGCATCGATTTGCCGGCGGCTTTTGGTCGCCAACGCATACTCCCTGCTCTTTTGAAAATAACTCGTGATTACCCTGAGCTGTCTCTTACCGTTTCATTCAGTGAGCGATTTGTTGATTTAATTGAGGAAGGCATTGATCTTGCTATACGTATCGGTGAGCTTGCTGACAGTAGTGGTTTGGTTGCCCGTAAATTAACGACGCAAAAACTTGTTATTTGTGCTGCACCGGATTATTTTTCTGCCAGAAATGAACCCCAAATTCCCGAAGAATTGAACCAACATCAATGTATTGTGGGATTTCGCAGGAATCAGCCTATATCTTGGTTATTAAAGGAGCAGAGCGGAAAAATAAAACGTTACACTCCACCAGCAACTTATGAATTTGCTGATGGAGATGCCATGTTATCCGCTGTATTGGCAGGATGTGGCTTTGCTCAACTGCCATTATGGATGGTAGGAAAACACCTTGAAAATGGAGAACTTAAAGAAGTATTACAAGCATATTCAGGTATAGAAACCCCGATCAGCGCTCTGTGGCCGCAAAACCGTCAATTATTACCCAAAATACGCTATGTTGTAGATACTTTGGTGGAAATGGCAGAAAACGGTTTATTGGATTAATTTCCACAATGGTTTTTTACATGGCCTTTAATGTAAATGCTAATAAAGCCCATTAAAGCAAAAAGGATGCTGCTCAGAACAATCGTATCTACGCCGAATTGTGAAAGAAACCATCCGCCAGTTATAGAGCCAATGGTAATGCCCAAATTTGAAAAAGAAATGTAAAGGCTGTTGGCAAACTCTGGTGCTTCGCTGGCTTCCTGCATAAGCCACGTTTGGCTGACGACCAGACCCGCAGAATGCAACCCACCCCAGAAAATCGTCTGCATACACATCGCTATGGGTGAAAACCCCCAATACCACACTTGGAGATAAAGTAAAATTAACAAGATAGGATAAGCATAAGTTGTAATAACAAGGTATTTTTGCAAAAAACCGCTAAAAATGAAGTTACCGATAAATCCACAAACTCCAAAGAGTATTAAAATGATACTGATAAGGTCATGATCAAACTGGGTAATTTTTGCAAGATAGTCAGCGATATAACTGAAACTTGAAAACATCGCAGAAAAAATCAATGTCACGGTAACAATGGCCAACCATAATTCCCCCTTTCGCAGCACATTTAATTGTTCGATATTGATACGGTTATTTGTCGCGGGGAGAGAAGGAACAAACCATAAAATACCAACGAAAGCCAGTGAACAAATAACAGCACTAAAATAAAACGCTGCACTCAGTGACAGATATTCTGCGATAAATGAACTCATGGGCATTCCCAACACCATTCCAACCGCAACGCCGGCAAAAACGATTGCCGTGGCTCCCGTACTTTTTTCTTTAGGAACGGAATTTGCTGCAATCACAAGGGCAACAGCAAAGAAAACCGCATGTACCAGTCCGGGAAGAACCCTAAATAACAGCATTAAATTAAAAATATCTGTCGTGGCATAAATCAGGTTGGAAACGACAAAAATAAGGAGAATAGTAAGAAGAACATATTTTTTGTTATATCCAGAAAGCAGCAAAGTAATAAATGGCCCCGTGACAGCGACGACAATAGCATAGATACCAACCAGAAATCCCACCTGAGTGGGTGTCACATGCAGTTGAGCTTCAAGTTGTGGCAGTAATCCAATCACAGCTATTTCAGTAGTAATAACGCCAAAAACGGCGATTGATAAGGTCAACAACATAAGAGAGTTTTTATTTTGCATAGTGGCAATCTATTTGATTTTGAAAAGGTAAGAAAAATAATGACAAATCATGAATAAAAACAGAAGGATACTTTTGTCTACTGTCTGTAGACAAAATTTCTTCAATGATTTTTTCTATGGATTTGAAGCCGCAATATTGCGGCAATAGGATGGATTTTTGTTTAGGGAGGTCAGATAAGATGAAATTTATGAGAGAATATTTTCAACAACTTTAAACTCGAACACGACAATTTCCATATCAGATGAAAAAGTCCCCTCGCGCTCAAAAAAACGCTGATGCTCTAATTGCCAGTTAAGGAGGCTTCTGTCTCCCTCTCCTTCTTTCCAGGCAAGTTCTGCGGTCATTTCTGAAAATTTCATCAGGTGCATGGCAGTAACTCTGACAACACAAACCGGATTTTCCCGACTATCAAAGACAATATAATGATGGCCAATCGTTTCTGGATCACAAGAGTAAGCATGGAATGAGCAAGCTGTCGCCGTTTTTATCCCTTTGGTCACCAACTCAGTTAATTCATCCTGCATTGCAGGAGAATCACCAAATACCCAACGCCCTGCTTTTGGATATTTGTTTTCAATTAACGTCATAACTTTGTTTGTTGTTTTCATATTATCTTTTAATACCCGTACATTTATTGTTGGGCGGCCAAAATACCCCGCCCATAAAATTAAAGGGAGTTTCCCTTATTGAATTTGGTGCAAAACATCACCCACTGCATTGAACAGACGATCAAGATCATCAGCTTTGGCATTAAACATGGGGCCAAATTGCAACGTATCACCACCAAAGCGGACATAAAAACCCGCTTTCCATAATGCAATACCGACATCAAAAGGCCGGACAACGGTATCGCCATCCCGCGGGGCAATTTGAATTGCACCTACTAGCCCGCCGTTACGAATGTCCACGACGTTTGGGCAGTACCTCAGGGCATGTAGTTTTTGTTCAAAATGGGGAGCTAATTCCGCAGCTTGTTGAGGCAGGTTTTCTTTTTCCAATAGTTCCAAGGTAGCTAACCCGGCTGCGCAAGCAACCGGATGACCGGAATAAGTATAACCGTGGCTGAATTCGATCATATGTTCGGGTAGAGGCTGCGACATAAAAGCATCGTAGATCTTGCTGGACGCAACAACGCCTCCCAGAGGAATAGCCCCGTTAGTAATTTGTTTAGCGAAATTGAGGATATCTGGCGTGACACCAAAATGTTCAGCACCGCTCCAACACCCCAAACGCCCGAAGCCGGTAATGACCTCATCAAAAATCAGCAAGATATCGTGTTGGGTACAGATTTCCCGCAAACGTTGTAAATAACCTTGTGGCGGGATAATAGCACCAGCCGATCCAGAAAGTGGTTCGACGATAACCGCCGCAATATTACTGGCGTCATGCAGTTCAATCAGTTTCAGTAGCTCATCTGCCAGTTCAGGGCCACCAGCAGATGGCATTCCCTTAGTAAAAGCCATATTAGATTGTAATGTATGTGGCAGATGGTCAACATCCATAAACTGACCAAACATTTTGCGATTACCGCCAATACCACCAAGACTGGTTCCTGCAATATTGACACCATGATAGCCGCGCGCCCGACCGATAAATTTAGTTTTTGCTGGTTGCCCTTGAATTCGCCAGTAAGCACGAGCCATTTTCACGGCGGTATCGGCTGCTTCTGAACCTGAGCTGGTGAAAAATACATGATTCAAATCATCGGGCATAAGACTGGCAATCTTATCGGCCAGCTTAAATGACAATGGATGGCCATATTGGAAGCCAGGGGAATAATCCAATGTTCCCAGTTGTTCTGAGACGGCTTGACGAATTTCAGTGCGTGAATGACCTGCCCCGCACGCCCACAATCCTGATAAGCTGTCATAAATACGCCGGCCTTGATCATCGACCAGCCAGTTTCCTTCCGCTGAGACAATTAAACGTGGATCTTGTTGAAAATGACGATTAGCACTGAAAGGCATCCAATGTGCTTTAAGGTTCAGTGTTTGAAAATAATTTCTATCTGACATTTTTTAACTCCTCGTACAAGGTTTTCACAAAGCGCTTGCAGTGAAACGAGACTCAAGTTAAATCTCAATTATTAAATCATTAGTCAAGCTCATTTGGTGAACGTCGGGATTTGGATAAAAATTAACATAAGCACAGGCAGGCATAATCCAAAATATTTTAACAATCTCCACCCGAAATGCAGTAAGATTAGCTTCCAATCGTGAAACTGATCTGGATCATTAGCTTGTTATCGCTTTTTCACCTATCACAACGTCGAACACCTGCCATTATCGCTTTACTGGCGATTCTGATGTTGTTCATTGCACCGGTGGTATCAAAAACACTGGAGCACTCCCGTGAAGGAATAAAAGCACACACCATGAATCATCATCATGGTGCAGATCATATCCATATGGGATTGATGGATGATATCGCTTGTGGTTACTGCCAGCTTTTGATTAATCTGCCGCTATTGGCAGGCGATTTTGTTCCTTTTATTTTACTGACACTCATTGTGTCCAGGGCACCACCGGTACTGCGCTTCTCTGGCCCAATTATTCGGCTGTTCTACGGTGAATCACAACCCCGCGCCCCACCCCTTAATTAGCCTGATTATTTGAAATAAATCATTTTTTCCTTGCTTTACGCAGTTTGTACAGCAAGTCAGTCATTTTTCAAACAAACTCCAAAACCGGAATTTGTTGCTAGTTAAGGGATTTTTTATGTCTACTACACAATTATCTACTACACCGTTATTGCGTATATCGCCTCTGACAGCTGCTTTGGTTATCGCACTCGCTATACCAACCAGTGGTTTGGCTGCTACCAATGCGGAACACAGCAAAGAAACAAAAGATGGACATCACGTTAATAATGTTGACGAAACGGTGATAACCGTAATCGCCCCGGCAACTTCACCGCTTGAGGTCGCTTCTTCACTGAAAACGCCTCGCCAACCCGTGCCAGCCAGCGACGGTTCTGATTACCTGAAAACCATTCCTGGTTTTTCCCAGATCCGTAACGGGGGAACTAACGGCGATCCGGTATTCCGTGGCATGTTTGGTTCCCGTCTGAGAATGTTGATTGATGACAGCGAAATTCTCGGTTCTTGTGGCGGGCGTATGGATGCACCAAGTTCCTATATCTCACCAGAGAATTATGATGTCCTGAGTCTGGTTAAAGGCCCACAAACGGTACTTTGGGGCCCCGGTAACTCAGCGGGAACGATCCGTTTTGAGCGCACTCGCCCTCAGTTTGAACACGTTGGCGCTCAAGGTAATGTCAGCACAGTGATTGGTTCTAATCGTCGTTGGGATGGTAATGCCGATCTCAGTATTGGCAACAAACAAGGGTATATCCGCCTGATCGGTAACAAATCCCGCTCCAATGATTATAAAGATGGTGATGGTAACCGCGTTCCTTCCCGCTGGGATAAATGGAATACCGATATCGCATTGGGCTGGACACCTGATGAAAATACGTTACTGGAATTAAATGCTGGACAAGGTGATGGTGAGGCACGTTACGCCACACGTATGATGGATGGTGCACAATTTAAGCGTAAAAGTTTTGGTGTGCGTTTTGAGAAATCCAATATTGGCGAAGTGTTTGATAAATTTGAAACCAATTTTTATTACAACTACACCGACCATGTGATGGATAGCTATTCCATGCGTCATTCAAAAATGGGAAAAATGATCTCAGAACCCGATCGCCTGACAATGGGTGGCCGAATGATGGGAACTTGGATCTGGGAAGATTTCAAGTTACAGAGCGGTGCAGATATGCAGATGAATACTCGTCGCACCAAAGAAACGGGCTGGGTGAAAAACGCCCGTTTTCGTGATTACGGTATTTTTGGTGAATTAACCTGGGATGCCACTGAACAGAGTAAAATTATTGGTGGGGTGCGTCTAGATCGTGCGACAGTATATAAATATGTGACCCAACAAGAGCGTAAGGAAACCCTCCCTGCCGGCTTTATTCGGTTTGAACATAACCTGAAAGATGTTCCTGTGATGTTTTATGCCGGTGTTGGTCATACCGAGCGTTTTCCTGATTATTGGGAGTTGTTTTCAGGTAAAGCGGGCGGAAATGCGTTCAAGGATATCAAAACTGAGAAAACCACCCAGTTGGATATTGGTGCGCAATATAACGATGACCAATTGAAAGGTTGGATATCCGCGTATGTCGGTAAAGTGAATGATTTTATCCTGTTTGATTATGGCAAAAAATCCGCCCACAACGTGAATGCGACCATTATGGGGGGAGAAACGGGTGTGGCTTATAAGTTCAACGATCATTGGAAAACCGATGCCAGCTTAGCGTATTCCTGGGCGCAAAATACGACTAACCATCGTCCACTGCCGCAAATCCCACCGTTGGAAGCCCGTTTTGGCCTGACTTGGGAACAGGGTGATTGGACGAGCAGCGGTTTGTTACGTCTGGTCAACAGCCAGCATCGGGTAGCCATCAATGAGGGTAACGTGGTCGGCAAAGATTTTGATAGCAGCAAAGGCTTCGCCATCCTATCGGCGAACTCAGCCTATCAGGTGACCAAAAATGTTCAGATCAGTGCCGGTATTGACAATATTTTTGATAAAACTTACAGCGAGCACCTTAACTTGGCGGGAAATAAGGACTTTGGTTATTCCGGTGACACGATGGTCAACGAACCGGGTCGTACTTACTGGGCAAGAGTTAATGTGAAGTTCTAATTTTCTCTACGCTTAAACCTATTTCGCCCTGACATCAGCCAGGGCGAAATAGGTTTAAGATTCATTCGCCAGCAACCAATCCCGCAACAGGGTTGCAAGCTGTTCTTGTTGAGTGTCTGTCAGTGGTTCGAGAATTGCTTTTTGGTTTTCCAAATGGCTTTCCACGGCTTTATCTATTAATGCCTTTCCCTTTGGCGTCAGAAAAATCTTGCAACTACGTCGATCTTTTTCATTCGCAATACGCTCAATCAATCCTCGCTGCACCATATGTTCAATACGTGTGCTCATGGCTCCGGAAGTCAACATGACGGATTGATACATTTCGGTTGGTGTGACTGGCGTGTTATTACGACGCAGTGTCGCAAGGATATCAAACTCTATGCCACTTAAGTCATGTTTTTTGAAAGCATGTTGCAAGCGTTGTTCAACAATTTTGTTTATCCGGCATAGCCGTCCAATAACGCCTATTGACGACGGATCAAGGTCTGGGCGTTGCTGTTCCCACTGCATCAATAATCGGTCAACGTGATCGTACTTCATGCCTTTTTCCCTATTCATTTTATTTCGACAAAAAGATACTTGATAAAAATCGGTTAGGCTATTATTTTAATTTATCTTCACGTAAAGATACTTCACGTAAAGATAAATTAAAATTGAGGTATTAAGGAACTGATATACAAGGTGAAAAAAATGTCAGAAATTAGATTTATCCGGAATATCCTGCTGACTGCGTTGGCTCCGATTGTTTGGGGAAGTACTTACATTATTACAACAGAAGTATTACCACCGAATATGCCTCTGCTGGCTTCTACCATCAGGGCGTTACCTGCCGGTATATTATTACTGTTGATTTGCCGTACCGCACCCAAAGGGATCTGGTGGTTACGTATTATGGTATTAGGCCTGCTCAATATCGGGGCTTTCTTCTATTTTCTCTTTGTTGCGGCGGGATATCTCCCTGGTGGAACGGCGTCACTCATCGTGGCTTGCCAACCCATTATTGTTATTTTGTTAAGCACCTGTCTATTAAAAACTTCCCTCACCATAAAACACACTATCTCGGCAATATTGGGCATTATCGGGATCAGCTTATTGGTCTTGAATTCAACCACCCACTTAAATTGGCAAGGCGTTATTGCAGGTTTAGCGGGATGTGGCTGCATGGCTTTGGGGGTTGTACTGACTAAATATTGGCACCGCCCAACTAACTTATCATTGCTCAGTTTTACTGGCTGGCAATTAACTTTTGGGGGATTGATGTTATTACCCGTCGCTATTTACATGGAAGGTCTGCCGCAACATCTTACTGTGACCAATATTCTCGGTTACAGCTATTTATGTCTGGTTGGCGCCGTATTTTCTTACATTATTTGGTTTCGCGGAATTGAAAAGTTACCGGTTGTGACAATCTCTTTTTTGGGATTTCTGAGTGCCCTTTCCGCTTGTATTTTGGGCTATTTGTTTCTAAAACAAACATTTTCCTTGCTGCAACTGTTTGGAGCATGCACCATTATTATCGCTGTTTGGCTTTCTATTCCACGCAATCAAATATAAAAAAACCAACGTAATCATTATCGAGTAAAAAATAACAGGAAAATCAATGAAACTTACTATCATCTCAGGCAGTCAACGCCCCGATTCTCACAGCCAACGTGTCGCTTGTTATTTGCAGAAATTGAGTTATGAGCATGGATTTACTGATATAACGCTTCTGGATCTTTCCAAAGCAGAATTGCCATTACACGATGGTTATACAACGGATATCTCCGCAGAGTCTCACCCTTGGCAGGCAATTGCACCCTACTTGAGAGAGAGTGAAGCATTTATCCTGGTGACGCCAGAATGGCATGGAATGGCAACGCCGGCATTGAAGAACTTTTTATTACATTGTTCTGTCGCAGAATTAGGCCATAAGCCTGCATTATTGACGAGTGTATCCGGTGGAATTAACGGTGTTTACCCCCTTTGCGAATTACGCATGACCGGTTTTAAAAATAACCATGTCTGCTTCTTGCCTGATCATCTGATTTTCCGTCAGGGGGAAAATTTGATTTCAAACGAGCTGATTTGTCACGATGAGGCATTTGAAAACCGCGTTAACTATACGCTGAAACTACTTAAATCTTATACCAAAGCATTAAAGCAAGTTCGTGAAGATGTTGGCGAAGAGAGTCAAAATTATCCGTATGGTATGTAAGTAATATATTCTGTTCCTGATATATCAGTCTCGGCTCAAAAATTTGAGCCGAGAAGTCTACAGTTAGAGATAATTTCACCGAAAAAACCACCGATTCCGTCAAAACTGTATAAAAACACAGTGCCCCGTATTTTTGGCACTTTTGTTTAATAAGAAAACACAATTCGCTTTTATTTCGACCTGTCGGGTTAATTAATCATCAGGCAGAGACTTAATACAAGCTCTCTATCTTTTTAAACACATAAAATACTCCTGGCATCCCGTGTTCTTATCTATTTCCTCGCTGACAACATCAAACCCCTGTGATAAGTAGAACTCATAACTGGCTTGGTTTTGCTGATAAACCGATAACGTGAGTTCAGTTCTTCGATTTTTGGCGTCATTCACTAATGCCTTTCCGATCCCCTGCCCCTGTTTATCGGGCGAAACAAAAACTGCGGCCACGTTATTTCCATGCAGCGCATAAAAACCGGTAACGTGAGAACCCTGTACATAGACGTAAACTTCCGAAGCCGGAATATAGGTATTTCTCATGTTGTCGACTTGTGATTGCCAAAATTCAGCCGCCACAAAATGATGAGCCTTGATGGAGGCGTCTAACCAAATAGACAGAACCGCGTCCATATCTGCTTCGGTAAATGATCTGATCACTTTTTGTTGTCCCCTGTAATAACTCTAATTCCGGTGTAATTTTCTCAATAAGTAAAATGCAATAAAAGTGGCTATGACATTGTAAAGCATACTGTGGACAAAGGCATTTTGGTACGTAACAAACGACGGTGTATCTATTTCGGTAAAATGCCATTGCACTAACATGCTAACGATAGCAACACCAAACGCGGCACCAATTTGCTGCAAAGTCGCAATTACCCCTGATGCCATACCTGCAAATTTCATGTTAACAAAAGCCAAAACAATATTGAGCAATGGCGTCATGACAAAACCTTGCCCATATCCAAGCAATATGAGAATTGGCACGATCACAAATAACGATGCAGTTATTGATGAATTTGCCGGTAATAGTGAATTAATGGCAACAATCAGGGCAATGAAGGAGAGCATATAGAGTAAGCCTCCGGCCATAATGGCTTTACCGCCAACGCGCTTAACCCAATAAGGGGCATTGAGTGAAGATAAAACAAACCCTATGCTTGCAGGGGCAAAAATCAAACCTGCATCTAATGCGTTAAAACCTAACCCATTTTGTAAAAATAAAGCAAAAACAAGGAAGAATGAACTGGAAGTGGAATAGACAAATAAAACCAATAAACAACCTAAGCTAAATTGTTTGTTTTTTAATAAGTCAAAATTGAATAGTGGTGTTTTTCCTTTCGCAACATAACGTTTTTCATGGCGGATAAATTGTAACAGCATCAGGCAAGCCAGAAAGAGTAGTGCCCAACACCATATTGGCCAGCCCAATGTTGACCCAACCAAAAGTGGCAGCAACAAAGCAGAAATACCCATGCTGGAAAGCGCCACCCCAGATAAATCTAATTCCGTTTTTTTCTGGGCAATACTTTCGTTGAAGTAACCAGAGAAAATTAACGCCAATAAACCAATGGGAACATTAACCAGAAAAATTGAGCGCCATTGTAAGTCCCATAAATTGACGAAAATCATCCAACCTCCCAGAGTTTGGCCTGCAATGGCAGCAAAACCTAAAGTCATGCCCAATAAACCGAATGCGCGACGGCGATTATCATCATCAAAGCTGACACGGATACTGGCATAAACTTGGGGAAATAACAGGGCTGCTGATAATCCTTGCAAAAACCGGGCAAAAATCAAAAAAGTGGTTGTTGGTGCAAGACCACACAGCAATGATGTCAAAGTAAAAGCAAGTACTCCTAACTGAAACAATCGCCTGCGGCCAAATAAATCACCTAAGCGCCCTCCTGTAATCAGCAATAAACCAAAGCCAATTTCATAGGTTACGATCACGAGCGTTACCTGGAATAAACTCGCGTGTAAATGTAATTGAATATTGGCAATGGCAACGTTGACAACGAAAAGATCAAAAATAGTCACAAATCCGGCTGATAACAAAACTGATAAGGCTAAATAATCCTTTTTGGTCATGATACAAATCCTCACAATGTTTGAAATACAGTGTTTGAGATAAACAGATTTTAATCACCCCGTTAGCTTGTTACAATTTAACCACTTATACTATTACTAAAAGTAATGGATTGAAATTCATGACAAAAATGAAAAGATCTCGTACTGAGTTAGCCGACTTTTTACGCACTAAAAGAGAAAGTATCAGCCCTGAATCCGTTGGGTTGCCGCATATCGGGCATCGTCGTACCCCAGGATTAAGGCGTGAAGAAATAGCCGCTTTGGCGGGTGTTGGCGTAACTTGGTATACATGGCTGGAACAAGGCCGTGAAATTGGCGTATCCGCTGCTTTTTTAGATAATCTTGCCAAAATTTTAAAGCTGACTACCGCTGAACGCAGGCATTTATACTTACTGGCACACACGCGTGAACCTGCCGAAACCGGGCAAACCTGGTGCGTTGTTTCACCATTGATCAAACGGCTTATGAATGACTTACCCCCTCACCTAACTTATGTGCTGAATTTGCATTGGGATATTTTGGCCTTTAATCAGCCAGCAGATAAGTGCTTTCGTTTCAGTCAAGCTGAAGATGAACAGCGTAATTTTTTGTGGTTATTATTTACCAATGAATATTATCGCGAACTCTTCTCTCACTGGGAACGAGATGCTTATCGTTTACTGGCTAGCTTTAGGCGTGATTATGTTCTTGCTGCCAAAGACAGTTATATTCAAGAGCTTGTGAATAAGTTACTTAAAATATCACCTGACTTTTATGTTATGTGGCATAGACATGAAATCTATGAACCGTGTAATGGGGTACGAGAGCTAAATGTGAATGGACAAGCAATCACTTTCGATTACACATCAATGGTTACCGATGTAGAAAGACACTTGCGTTTGATTGTTTATGCCAAAAGATAAACGAATTATTTTCACCCATTTATTAGTAGATGGGTGAAATAAAAATATTTAATTTGAAATTACTTTTTGTAAAAAACAATATTTATTATAGGTTGGATAATGTTTTTATATAAATAGCAATTATTAAAAATCAACTTTCCTGATTAATTAACATAAAAACTTTTTACAAAATCATTCGATAAAAACGACAATAAATAAACCATCATTTAAGTAATTGTTACAACCAAGTATCTTCATAAAAAATAACATATTAATAACAATTAACATCCAATCAATACGTAATATACCGTAATTACATCACCTTGAAGAGAGATCAAGATGATGCGCGTTATCTATATGATTTTTAATTTGTTATAAAATGGTTATAAGAAAGTTAATATTTTTCCTTGCATTTTGGGTTTAATTATTATGCCATAGCAGCTCGTAGGTAGAGAATATTACGGTTTGCATTGTCCTATAGTCGGTCGAGAATATAGGGCAATCTCATCGTGACCTACTTATTGAAATTCAATTATCGGGTTTATTAAAATTTTAAAAAATGGAACCTCTATTATGAAGAAAAACAATTCGGCACGGCCGAACTTTTTGTGGATGACATTATTTTTGGGATTATTACCTGTCAGCGCTTCAATGGCGGCGACTGAATATCAGGAACAGGGCAAGAAAAACTCACCAAATAGTTGGCTATCAGATGAGTTTAATCAGCAGTGGGGATTGGCCGCGATTGGTGCTCATTATGCTTACGCTCGTGGTTACACGGGAAAAGGCATTAATGTTGGTGTCTTGGATGAAGCCGTTACCCATCATCCTGAATTTGCAGGAAAACTAAACATCCTGAGCCCAAATGATCCCTGGAGCTACGATATAAACAGCAATACCGGGATTATCAGTTTTGGCGCTCATGGTAACCATGTTTCAGGGATCATTGCAGCAAATCGGGATGGAAAAGAGATGCACGGCGTGGCATTTGATGCGGGTTTGATTACCGGGAAATACCTGCAAAATCCCTATAACCGCACAGAAGCCATGATCCAGAGTAACGCCCGCGTTATTAATAACAGTTGGGGTGTTCGTCCTAATTATGAGGTTGATGAATTCGGGAAACCTAAACGGTGGGCGAATGGAACGGTTAAATATTATCAGGTCAAACTGCAAGATGTCATTAATTATGTCACACCGATTAAAAATGATTTGGATCGGTTAAGCCGTTCCCCAATCCCGGAAGTTGATGACTATATAACGAGAAGTGCGGGTCTATTGCGGGCGGCACGTCAGGGAAAATTAGTGGTTTTTGCGGCGGGAAATGCCAATAACTATAACGTTACTTGGTTACATGCGGGTATGCCCTACTTCTTCCCTGACGCGTTGAAAAACTACCTCAGCGTGGCCAACCTGACCAGAGAAAATGAGATTAACGCCTCATCAACGAGCTGTGGCTATACTGCCAGTTACTGTTTGTCCGCACCAGGCACAAAAATTTACAGCAGTACCGGCGATTTCGTCTCTAAAGTGGGTGGAAAAATCGATGAAGAGGCTTTCGAAAATGGGGAGCTGACGATTGATCCTACTACCTATGAAGCCTATACCGGTACATCAATGGCATCGCCCCATGTGGCCGGAGCGGCGGCGGTCTTGATGCAGCGCTTTCCCTACATGACGGCCGGACAAATCGCCGATGTCCTCAAAACCACCGCCACCGCTTTAGGTGAGGATAGATTGGATGGCCTGTATGGTTGGGGCATGCTGAACCTGAAAGAGGCGATTGATGGCCCTAAAATGTTTATCACCGAAAAGGATATTCCCAAGAAATATTATATCCCCGGTTCTTATTCTGAAACTCAGTTTACTGCCAATATTCCGGGTATCGGCGCTATCGTGGAGGAAGGTACGACGGTAGAACGAATTTGTGACAGCATTGAGTGTGCTTATGATAGTTGGAGCAATGATATCGCCGGTCACGGTGGATTGACGAAAATCGGTGACGGTACACTTGAACTTGCCGGTAAGAATAGCACCTATAAAGGGCCAACGTTGGTAGAACAAGGCCGTTTGCAGGTCAGCGGTTCCATCACGTCGGATGTTACTGTGCAGGATGGCGCCACGCTTGGCGGGAATGGTACGGTCGGTTCAATCATGGCTAATGCCGGCGCCAGTATTGCACCAGGCAGTTGGGGAGCCGGCGGTACATTGAACGTTGATCGTAATGTTACCTTCCAAACGGGTTCCCGTTATCGGGTAGAAGTTGCACCAAATAGCCAGGGGTATAGTCATCGTCTTATCAGCAATGGCCTGGCAAATCTGAAAGGCGGTAAAGTGCAAGTTATGCTAGAAAACAGCAGAAATCTGTTATCGAAACAAGAAGTCCGTAGCTTGCTGGGTCAGCAATATAATATCCTGCAAGCAAACGAGGGTATCGATGGTCAATTTACTACGGTAGTACCAAACTATTTATTTATTGGTACTGAGTTGAGTTACCAACCCAATCGCGTGATGCTGGATATCAAACGCAACGCCACAACATTCACCAGTTTGGCAACGACCGCTAATGAACGCGCTGTAGCGGATGCTGCGGATAAGCTGAATTTAGGGCATCCGGTTTATGAAAGTATTTTGCTGCTGGACACAGAAACACAAGCTAGCCAAGCATTCCAGCAACTTTCTTCCGGACAGATCCATGCTGATATCGCTGCGGCACAAATCAACGGTAGCCGCTATCTGCGCGATACGTTAAATAGCCGTTTGCGTCAGGCTGGTGGCGGGACAATCGAACAGAATATCAAAGTGGATAAAAACGGGGCCTGGGGGCAAATCATCGGTAACTGGCAACGGGCTAATGGTAACAGTGAAGTCACGGGTTACCGTGTATCCAATTACGGTGTGTTACTGGGCGCGGATAAAGAATTGGGTAATGATTGGCGGCTTGGTGTCGCTACCGGATATACCCGTTCTTCTTTGAATGGTGGCGTTAACACTTCAGCACGCAGTAACAATTTCCATTTGGCGCTATACGGTAGCAAGCAGATTGATGCTTTGGCATTACGTGCCGGTACTGCCTACAGTTGGCATCGTTTTGACACCAAACGTTCAGTGGCTTTTGGCAACCAATCCGACAACCTGAAAGCAAAATACGGTGCTCAAACGGGTCAATTGTTTACTGAGGCGGCTTACGGAATTAATACATCCGGGCTGAATCTGGAACCGTTCGCTAACCTGTCTTATGTTTACTTCCGAAATGATGGCATTCATGAACATGGTGGTGCCGCTGCATTGAACGGTAAGAAACAATCGAAAAATGCAACCTTCTCCACATTAGGCTTACGTGTTGATCAAAGATGGCAGACTGAAAACGAAGTGACTGTCGGCGTCTATGGTGAATTAGGTTGGCAACATCAGTTCGGCAATGTTGACCGTGGCACCCAATTAAGTTTCAGCAATAGCCATGCAACGTTCACTGTCAACAGTGTTGCAGCATCACGTGATGCTGCCGTCATTAAAGCCGGTACGGAACTAGACATTAATGAAAATACTAAACTGTCACTGGGATATAACGGTGTTTTATCAGGCAACCATAAGGATAATGGTGTGTTCCTGAATGCCAATTGGAAATTTTAATCAGTAAAAATTGTGCATCTCCTTGATAACAAAAACTCACCGCGTGCGATGGCAGGCAGTGAGTTTTTTTATGGCTTTTTTTGCATGGCTTTTGTCTCCATTCTGGTACAAATCACGTCGGTAGTACTGAATAATGATTAAATTAGATAATGAGTTTTAGTCATCAATCCAATATAAAGGAGGAAATTGTGACTTATCGAAAAATTTTATTAATCAGTTTATTTTCTGTTTCAGCCAGTTCAAGTGCTTTAGCATTAAATAACAATGGTGCCCCATTGATAAAATCAACCGATCCCGGTGCTGAAAAATTTAGAACCGTTGGTAAATTTAATGGCGTTTCACATTGTACGGCAACCCTGATTTCTGCCGAAAATGCACCCAATAAAGATACACCCGCATTGATCCTCACCGCCGGGCATTGAAAACCGGTTTAATCAGTGAGGTAGATTGTACTGATGAAGCGGGATACAGTGCTTCCACTCCGGCGAACCCAAACCCACTCCAAAACATGCAAGTTCCTAACCAAGAGGGGATCTATAAGCTCTGCGTTATTCACCAGAATAATGGTGGGCAATGGCAAAAAACAAAAGATGCCTCTGTCATGTTACGAGAAATCGATAATACTCCACCAGCAATTAAGCCCACGTTAAATAAGGATGATTTTGGCGACGTTTGGCGTATCACCGTCAGCACTCGTCCATATGAAATCTCTGGTGTAAAAATTAAATATGGGTCTAAAGCGACAACCCATTGCGACGACAAAACGGATTATAGTTACCCTTGGAAGCCAATGATATTGTTGGAGAAATCTAAGGCTCCGTGGCGTGTTTGCGCCTACGGTGAAGATATGGCAAAAAATGCCAGCCCAATTAATGTGCTTGATATTGAAGCAACTATTGCTAAGTAAATAAACTCATTAACTCACTGTTAGCAAAAGCTGGCAGTGAGTTTTTCTTTATATGCTATTTATTCTTTCTGACGATAAAAATCATCTCTTCTGCCTGATCATGATAAGCCTCTTCTTGCCAGTTACCGAATACGTTGGCCGCAATCAAATTTGCGTCAGCCAATGCTTGCTCAATCTCAGTAAAGCTGGCAAAAGTAATGGCTGAAAATGCCCGATATTCTTGCTTACTGTTTACTATTTGGTAATACGTGCCATAAATCACCGTCGCATCATCAGTTCGAAAATCATTCCACGCCGAGACCGGGCCTAATGTTGGATGGGTAAACTGACGCTTAGATTCGGCCTCTGTCCAAGTTAACCACTCTTTTGCTAAAGGGTTACGGCTGTCAAAGATACATTTCCCGCCTTCGGCCAAGGATAGAGTCGGTCAATTGCCATATTTAACAATCCTTAGTATCTTACTTAATATCACTGCGTTGATTTTTTCCTCAGAACCTTGTTTTTTCTTCATGCCATCACCCTATTTTCAACACTGAACATACCCCCGAAACTTTCATCAGATTTTACCAACCCTATTTTTATATCGAAGGAGGCTTAAATGCCACCCCGTGCTGTTTTGCCTATGATGTTGCTCATATTTTCACTCATTGTATTTTTCATTGGTGCGACGGAATTTATGTTATCACCTATGCTCAAGCCGTTAGCAGATGCGTTTAAAACAACCACAGATAAAGCCGCCTGGCTGGTATCGGGTTATGCCCTCGCCTACGCACTTGCCGCACCGTTTTTTGGTTGGTTATCTAATCGGATCAACCAACACAAATTATTACGGGCATCTTTGCTGTTTCTTTTTTTGGATGGGTTAGCATTAACGATAGCGCCCAACCTGGAAATTGCCGTCGGATTGCGTATTTTTGGTGGTGTTGCTTCTGCCGCTTTGATTCCGACTATTTTTGCGCTGGTGGCCGATATTTTTCCGCCTGATCAACAAGCGCCAGCGATGGGCGTCGTCATGCTGGGTATGACCGCCGGAATTGTAGCAGGTCCTATTTTTGCCGGTATCTTAACCGAATTATTTTATTGGCAGGTGCCATTTTGGGTGAGCGCAACAGGATCTCTTTTGCTCTATGTCACAAGCAAAAAATTCATTCCAGATCAGATGAATGCCCGAAAATCGAATACCCTAAAAACAGTTCGCCAAACAGCCAGATTTCAATGGGTAAGCCAAGGCCACTTGATACGCCCCCTTATCGCCAAAGGGCTTTGGAATGGCACGGCAGTATCTGCTTTTCTATTGGCTGGCGAGGTCTTAAGACACCATTATGATCTGGCAACCGGCGCGGTTGGTCTCTCTGTGTCCGCATTAGGTATCGGGCTTGGTTTGGGTAACCTGTCCGTCAGTATGGTAAGGCACCTGAATCTCACAGATGAGTGCATACTTTTGTTGGCCATAGTCTTACTTTTCATCACCTGTTCTGCCTTTATGTTATTGCCCCTGTCTTTACTCTTTAGTTTGGGTTGCCTGATGTTATGGGGGTACACGCTTGGCCTTGCTGCTCCGATAAGCACGTCGATTCTGGCGAATCGGGCAAAACAGGAAAAAGGCCAAATATTGGCGATCTCAGAAAGCCTGAATAATCTGATCATTTTGTTTTTACTGCCAATCGCCACGATGTTGCTGACACAGCACGGCACCACGAGAACGACGATAATACTGGGAAGCGGTTTTATTGTGGCGATTGGGTTATCACTCATAGATCTATTGGTGACATTGTCACTTAATCGACGTCATTAAAACGTTGGCGTTCAGTGACAAAAATCAGCAAGTCGAGTTTGGGTATCATGGAATGCTTTTTTTAGCCATCCAAGAAAGAGTGACTGTGGCGTATTGGCTTCGAAAGTTTCGGGTGATATCAAATAATAACGCCTGACATCCAATCATTCCACGCTTCTGGACGAGTATGCGTATGCAATAGCGTCAGTAGTTGGTGTGTGATAGCGTGATTTTCTGTTTCGGGTAAACAAATTGGGCCTATCCATTCTTTTCCCAGCCGTTCAGCAACGTAGCGTCTATCCCATAGGAAATCATTGCGCCGAATAGCTAAATTCACTGAACTGCGTGAAAAATCGATATAGCCACCACCAGAAACTAAGTGAACTTCAATATCAGGGTAATGTGCTTTAAATGTTATTAACTTGGGAATGAGCCACTTCATCATAATGGTGGGTTCACATGAAACCACTAGTGGTGTTAATGGTGAAGTTTGTTGAAGCCGGTCAATGGTCAGTGCCATTAATCCAAATGCTTGCTGGCAGGCTTGTTTCAATTGTTCACCTGCTGACGTTAAAAAAATCCCCCTATTCCTCCGTTCAAACAATATGGTAACGGGCGGCGGCTTCGAATACCCGTAGTGCATTCAATGACGGGAGATTTTTCATTACAGTCCTTTATTGTTGATTTTTTTCTCAATCATTCCAGCGTAAATTAATCGTTATTCTTTAGTCAAAAAATCCAAGAGAATAAGTTAATAAAATATGACCAATGAGAGCTAGAGAACATAATGACAGAGTTAATTGCTGTAGCCGTTATTACCATTCTTGCTGTTATCAGCCCCGGCGCTGATTTTGCGATGATCACCCGCAACAGTTATCTTTATGGCCGACGGGCAGGTATAGTGGCCGCTCTTGGGATCGCATCAGGGATATTAGTTCATGTTGCTTATACCATTCTTGGTATTGGTATCTTGATTGCCCATTCTCCCAATATATTGTTTGCTATAAAAATTGCAGGAGCAGTTTATCTGATCTATATCGGCTATAAGACCCTCATATCAAAAACGGAAGTTGATATTGATATCAACTCAAGTAAAAACACTTCCATAGCTTCATTTAGAACGGGTTTCCTGACTAATGTATTAAACCCCAAATCAACACTGTTTGTTGTCAGTACATTTACTCAAATTGTTTCATCATCGACTGGCATTGGGTTACAAATGGGTTATGGGATCTTTATGTCCCTTATGCACCTCATTTGGTTTATTGGGGTGGCTGTTTTCTTCTCTCACCATAAACTTAGAGCCGCCATGTTGGTAAAGCAGACCATACTCAATCGGATCATTGGCGTCATTTTAGTGGGATTAGGAATTTCTCTGGGGATAATCCCTCTCGCTAATGGGTAAAAAAACGACAGCAACCAAGAGGATTAACGATTATGCCAATCAACTTTAATGCCCGTGAAAATAGACATACTTACCTTTATTGTCTTTGAAAGAGCACTTATCCACCATATCAACCAAGAAAATAGAATCACTTGTTTTGCTGAAGCCCACCGCTTATTGCGTTCTGGCGGCATGTACATCTTGCAGGACAGAACCTTACAAGATATCCAACTTCCTGGTTCACCTGAACATATTCGTGGTTATATCTTTGATGTTTATCCTCACCTGCGAAATTTTGAAAATCAACGTAGGCCAGATACGGTTGAAGTGATTGATGGATTACAATCCATTGGTTTTAAACAAGTTAAAGCGTTTTCTCTTTTGGAAAAACGCACCGTCTATAAGAGCTTTTCCCAATTAGCCACCGATTTTCAGGCACGAAAAGGTCGCTCTATTTTGCATGAATTAAGTAATAAAGAGATAGCTCACTTAATCAGGCATATTGAAAAATCACTGGGTGCTGAGGTTGATATTGTTGAAAAAGATTTTTGGACGGTATGGGTAGGCATAAAATAAGAGTAAGCAATATAGGCAATGGAAAAAACCCAGGCTTGAGAGAGCGTCTCCCAAGCCTGAGTCCAATTTATTATTTGTTGGCACGGCAGTATGTATCAAAATGAGTCCATATTATGATGACGTTACATAATTCGATATTTACTGCGAATATCCCTGACCTGAGATTTTAATTGACCGCAGCCCCCCAAAATTTCTGTTCCATCACTGATATCTGATATACATCGAAAACCTGCTTCAGTAAGTGCCTTGGCAAAAGACTGCATCTTTTCTGAGGGATTCAATGTGATGCCATTGATATCACTTACTTCATTCAAATATTTTAGCTTGATAATGAATGTGTCTTTATCTACCAGATCTTTTAACCGAGCTAAATCCTCTTGTGAATCATTTATTCCCTCTAACATCAAATAATTGACAATAACGGGTACATTTTTATGGTGATGGTATGCTGAAAAATGGTCAAGCAGGTCTTTGATACCAAATTTTGCTTTTGATGGAATGAGCATATTGCGCTGTTCGTCCGTTGTGGCATGAAGTGAAATGGATATCATATCCAGCGGAAGATCATAAATTTTATCTCCAGCGTGGCGAATACCCACCGTTGTCAGTGTCACCCTATCTGCCAAGGTTTGTTTTTTGAACTCAGCAATTGCGCCACTGATCTCTTTCAGATTCAGCATTGGCTCACCCATTCCGGCAAATAATATCGTATTGAGTCTTTGGCTATCTCCCAGTGCCTCTGAATGCAGTAAATGTTCATGGCATAACAAAACCTGTTGGACTATTTGTTCTGTTGTCATATTTCCCAATGGCTGTTGCCTGCCTGTTTCACAGAAAATGCAACCGACCGCACAACCGTATTGACTGGATATGCAGAGATAAGGCAAATGTTGGTTTGTATGTATAAAGAAAGTCGATTCAACGCTTTTTCTTAAGTCTGAGTCACTTGCTGATAGCAAATATTTCTTAGAGCCATTTTCAGACTCCATGATTTCGCTGATTTTCATTTTTACACCTTCTCAATATTCTTGGGCACGGCGACGCATATCTGAAACCCCACACATTTTGGGACTGGACAACGGCAAATCAGATTGCATGACTTCTTGGTGTGTTTTAACTGGATCAAGGAATAATTGATGAATTTTGTCCAGACTCAATTGGGAAAGATAACCACTATTAATCCCTTGATAATCTTCTGGAACTGTGGTTGTGGTAGGAAATAAAAGTTGATCAGGATATAAGCGACCGCTCCAAAATTCGTCACCTTTACCCAATGGTTTAACCATACTAGGCTCAACAATTTCAGAAATTTTTGCATTATTAGGGAATCGCAAGCTGTTTTCGGCTGCGGGATAGTCATGGATTACCATCCAATCAACAATATTTTGCTGCCGTTCCATTAACCCAATATCTTTAAAGAATGTTGTTAACACAATTGGAATCACTATTCCGCCTGTATCACGATAATATTCAATAAAATTTAGCCGTTTCTTTAATTGCTCATTGGTATCTAGTGCGCTGACAGAAACTCTCATCTCAGATTTGACCGCAATTAAACGCTGGGCAATATCATCAGTCATTTTTTTAAAGGCTTTGGTGATAAAAATCATTAATATTCCAGCTTCCCGTGCTAATTCGGCCATTCGTGTAGACACTTCCCAATTCCACGAAGGATCGCTATTCCATCCGCATCTGATGTATTTTTGCGAATTAGGTAAGGCTTGTAGATCACTGGAAAAAATATTTTCATCCAAATGATTATCAATACGTTTACCAAAGTCGATACCATTTTCCCAACTGGAGATGGCGGAAAAACACATACCATAACAAGCCATACTTTCTGGCAAACAGCCAGTCACTACATCGGTGGTTAAGCTATTAAATGGTAAATCACCCGCGATTCCTGCCCGAATCAACATGGGTTCAGCCGGACTGAGATCACGCCCCTGAGTATGTTTTTTATTACTATTTCTAATCAGTCGAGTAATGGATTTTTCTTGCTCTTTCGTAAGATTCATATTTAAATTCCCCCAACAGCCCAACCAGGTATTTCAGGTTGGTATAATGTATCAGGATATATTTTTAATCCTTTAATAAATCTATTTCCGGTAAAACATTCGCGGCGATGTAAAAGCTGGCTATTGTCATATAGCAGCAAATCCCCCTCCTCCCATCGATGGGAATAAATATTTTCTGATGATAAGATTTTTCCTAAAATAGATTTTTTAATTATACCTGAGTTTGATAAAATTTTTTCATCGTGAAAAAATGCGATAGTATTTTCACTGACATAAACATAACGTTGTTTTGTTTGCACATTTTCAAGTATGACAGGATGAGCAACCGTAATATGAGGTGCGTTGTCATGTGAAGCTGCCGGCTGGCGAGTGGAATATAAGTTATTCAGCATCGACACTTCATCATGGGTGAAACCAAGGTGATTTGCTGCTGTTGAAGCAAAAGAAGTATTGCCACCGCTAAATTGCACTACCTCACCATATAAGATGCTAACTGAGGCGGGGTTAACCCTAAACTCCTGATCAGAATGCCAAAAATCGGTGTCATTTCCGGCAAAACCCAGTTGCTTACCATTGTTATCACAAATATTTGTCAAGTAAGCGATATATTTTCGGTTGTCTGATAACGAAATTTTTCTGGCGGGTTCTTCGAGTTTTCCGCTTCCTATACGTTGTGCAAAATGCACCAATGCTTCATCGTCCATATTTTGATTCTTAAAAACCAAGAGAGCATATTTCGATAGGTACAACTTTATTTTTTCATATTCTTCTAGTGATAACTCTGAAAGATTTCGGCCGATTATATATGCGCCAAAATTCCCATTAATAGGCTCGATCATAAATGACATAAGTTATTCCTATAAAAATATTTATTTAGTTAAGGATGATTGATGGTTTTATATTTTTTATTCACACCTCCTTAATTCATTATCTGTATTATTATCTTTAGTGATATTAAACATTACTCTTTATAGACTTCATGTGCAGTGATATTTCTTGTCAAATGAAAGGTTATATTTTCATTTAATGTTAATTAAATGAAAAACATTTGCAATTTAAGCATCAATGATTTTGACTCGCATTGAAAACGTTTTTATTTTGTGACAAAAATCACATTTTATTATATGAAGAATAAATGATTGTTTTTCATAGGACTGTGAAATAATATATTTGTTATCTATTGATTATATTAAGAAAATAAATTTTCATAATTTGAATTAACAGCCAACTTAAAATACTTAATAAAATAAAAACATCTAAGATAAAAAAAGAGCTTATGTTTATCTAAGCTCTTTTTTAGTTAAAAAACTATTTTTCAGTTAGTTAAACGATACCTGAATGTTTTTCAGGCCTATTTTAACTAACCAATAAATGGTACATCCGGTTCTAATCTCAATCGGGCTTTTTTATCTTCTTCATCGACAATCTGGGTTAATTTCTTAACAAAAATAGCTTGAAGCTGTTCCCAGAACTCTTCAAAGTGTTCTTCATCGCGTAAACAATAAGTCATTACCGCAGCCCGTAATACATAGATATTGCGGACTTTTTCCCATTCACTGCGGTTAAAACCACATTTCTGTGCATGGTGCCACGGCGTATCGCCATATTCTTTATAATCTAAGATGGTTGATGATGTGAGAAAATCGTTGGTATAAGCGCGCCCCGCAGAGTATGAACAAAGCTCGTACAGACGCTTGTTAAGCGCATTATGATTGCTCAGGCTTTCATTGCCTACTTCTTTAAATGTAAAGTTGATCATATGGAAATCAGGGGATGGAAAAATATGCACTTCAAATCGATGCTTGCCGATTTCTATTGGTGGTAAGTTTGCCAATTTGTTCAACAAGCTTTGTGCCGTGACAATGCCGGCAGCAATGACTTTCCCATAGCCATTAATGTTTAAAGGTAATAAACGATGGGCAGCCCAAAGTGCCGCTGCTGTTGCTCCCGATTTTGAACCTTCCATGATGGATGAACCCAGAATCCCCCGATTCTTGGTGCTGGTTTTATCAGCATGGCCTTCAAATACGTATGCTGCGTGCGAAGAGATCAGTTCAAGAATGCGCTTATCTTTCATGCAGATGGCGCCAGCGGCATATTGAATAAAACCCACTTTATGCGGGTCGACGGTAATCGAATCAACGTCTTTCAATGCCTTGAAACTCTGATAAACTTCCGGTTTTGGCCAACTGATATTTTCTGGCATGATCCCCGCCGAACGGTGGTAATTGGCCAGTTCATCATATTCCACAAATTCACCTTGCTCATTTAAGAGCATGGAACACGCATATCCTGCATAAGCGGCATCTACGTGAATATAGAATGATTCACCATAACGTTCTTCACACTCTTTTCTTAACGCAATCACTTCATCAATCCGATCAATGGCGCCAACTTCCGTCGTCCCCACCACGGCAATCATCGCCAGGATAGGTTCACCTTGCTCAATCAGTCCAAAGGTGATTTTCCGCATTTGGGCAACATCAGTTTGATAATGATCATTTACAGGCAATGGAATAATGTTTTCCTGGCCAATACCGAAAATATCTGCGGCTTTCATCCAGGAATAGTGTTTGGATTGTGGAACCAGTAACTTGCCTAGAATTTGTGCTTTAACGCCAGTTCCACGGCATGTCATATCGCGGATTTCTTCAAACAGCCCACGTTTTTGCAATTCGGTAATCAAATCCAACAGTTCGGCAGTTGGCATATTTTTCAACTGCTTAGGTGTCTTATGCTCGATCAGATCTTTTGCTTTAGGATGTTGGGATATTGCAAAAGATAATGTTTTTAAATTCCTGGCTACCCACAATCCTTCATAGTTAGCCACGGTGCCACCAGAAGTAATATGCCCCCAAGATTGCTGAGGGTTATAGCCAAACATGCGGCAGAGATCCAACCCTGATTCCAGCTCTAATTCTGTTGTTGTCGGGGATGCTTCATAACTACAGTTATTCGGGTTGTACATCATGGCCATAACGTAGGCAAGATTAGAAACCATCAAGGTATCACTGCTGATATGACCGAGGTAACGGGGAGAAAAGAAAGGAATAGACGAATTTTTCAGTTTTGCTGACAACTGATTTAAGATCCCTTCTGTACGATAAAGCGTTTCTCTGTAGTTATGTTCATAGCGATCAACGGATGTCACTAAGGTAGAATCTTCAGGGTGAAAACCTGAACGCCAATGCATATGTTCACTAACTGCATAATCCATCATCTCTCTAAAAAAAACAGCGTTCTCTGATTTTGGCCCCAAAAACAAGGCATCTACATTTAAATTAGGATGAAACGGTTTAGTCATGATCATGTAACCTTTTAACTGATTCTTTGTGTTTTGTCTTAAATTAAAAATTTATAAAATCATTAATAATTTCATTTTTATTTTCTGTTCTAACGACAAATGCCTTGCGGTGGTGATAAACCCCCCACAATAACTCAACGAAAATAATTGTTTGATTTTCGATCACTGAAATCGCATAAAAATCATTCTGCAATATATATCGAACTAATATATACAGATATAAAACATAATGCTTAGAATATTAATAATAAGTTAATAATTAATTTTAAATTTGTGCGCTACCACAAAGAAATGAAAAGAACACCTGATAGTATTAAATAGAAAATATTTACAAAAGAAACTATAAAATGGTTAATTTTATACATAACAGAAACCGTAATATCGCCCCAGTTTCTGTTATGTCGAGCGAAGAGCGAAAAGAATAGGATTAATCAATCAAGAGAGTATGAATCATCTTTCATACATTTCACATAATAAAAAATGTATATTGATTAATCACTTCAGCGATGAACACGAGGGCTGCCCCGATGAGAATGGCATGGTTTTTAATGGAATAGCTTTTATTAATCAATAAGTTATTTCTTCCTTTCCATAGAGAGTAACTCAGGATTACCATCGCAATAATATACAGGCACCATGAAAGCATTCTTAATCCAAAGGCACTTTTGATATTGAATTCAGCTTGGGGTGGAAAAATAACATTAGCATTGACTATTGTAACTTCCGATAACCACTCCATATAGGCGGGTTGTTCAATCAGTCGCATTGTGATGCTGATAAAAACAATCAACAGAGCTGCCATCACCAATTTAACAGGCAACTTTCCTTGGAGGCATTTTCCTAACGGATAAGCAATAAATGACAGCGCCAACGCAGGCCCTAACGTAAATACTGCGCTATAAAATAGAAAATAGGTGTTAATATTTGCCCATGTGATCATGGCACTATTAACGTAAATAATCGCCATATAATAGAGATCAATTAAACCAATAACGCCAATCACCAGCATAATATAAACATATGCGTGTTTTGTAATCATAAAGAAAAGTGTGTATAAGATCAGCCCCCCAAAGTAGATGGCAGCAAAGAGTGTTTCTATATTTACCCATCCTTGTACTATGTTCTGCAATGCGTGATAAACATTAAATGGGTGTCCTAGAATGTTTAAAGAAGCAGTCAGCCCTACTCCTGCCAGTGTGCTACTGACTAATAATGTTCTTAGTAATACTTCTTGCACAAAAATGGTCACTGGATGTTGCCATGTGTTTGACTCATGCTTCAACCAGTAAATATAAAGCCCGTTCATCAATACAAGCCCTACTGAGCTTTGGACTATCATTGTAAGTGCAATTAACAACCATTCACTCATGTCAACCCTATTTCATTTGTCTGTAACCAAATAACATCATCGACGTGTATTATATCAACATATTATTAATTCAATTTCAGTTTTATTGAGATATTATATTGAATGGCTAAAATTTTACGCAAGTGCGACATTAATCCCCCCAAATTTCCTTTTCTTACCAGAATGATAAATACCGTGATAGTGGGAGTACTTACTCTTATCAGAGCAACCTAAATATGTTAAGTTTACGCATATCAATCACTTCTAATGAGTATTCCCTATGATCCCGGAAAAACGTATTATTCGTCGGATTCAATCTGGTGGTTGTGCAATCCACTGTCAGGATTGTAGCATTAGCCAGCTTTGCATTCCTTTCACCTTAAATGAACATGAACTTGACCAGCTTGATAATATCATTGAGCGTAAAAAACCCATCCAGAAAGGGCAAACGTTATTTAAGGCTGGTGATGCACTAAAATCACTCTATGCCATCCGTTCTGGGACCATCAAAAGCTATACTATTACCGAAGAAGGTGATGAACAAATTACAGGTTTCCACCTTGCCGGTGATTTAGTTGGATTTGATGCCATCATTAATACTGAACATCCCAGTTTTGCCCAAGCCCTGGAAACGTCAATGGTATGTGAAATCCCATTTGAAACGCTGGATGACCTTTCCGGAAAAATGCCTAATCTCCGTCAACAAATGATGCGTTTGATGAGTGGGGAAATCAAAGGCGACCAAGAGATGATTTTGCTGCTTTCCAAAAAGAACGCAGAAGAGAGATTGGCTGCCTTTGTTTACAATCTGTCACGCCGCTTTGCACAACGCGGTTTCTCTCCCCGCGAATTCCGCCTTACCATGACACGCGGTGACATTGGCAATTACTTAGGCTTGACGGTTGAGACAATTAGCCGCTTGCTTGGCCGTTTCCAAAAAAATGGTATTTTGGCTGTCAAAGGTAAATATATTGCGGTCGAAGATATGGGTAAATTGACTGAGTTGGCCGGCAAGCCTTCGGCTAATGTGTCCTAACATTAGCTAAATTTTAGGCCAGATCACGATATTTTGCTGATCTGGCGTACTCTTTCCCTGTTATAGTTGTCCATATTGGTTTATCTTCTGTACGAAAGAGGCATCCAGACTCTGCGAGGAACTCAATATGGCAAACTACCAAAACCTCTTGGTTGCAATTGATCCCAATCAGGATGATCAACCCGCCTTAAGGCGCGCAGTTTATATCGTGCAACGTAATGGAGGGAGAATTAAAGCGTTTTTACCTATTTATGACCTTTCATATGAAATGACGACGTTACTTTCTCCAGAAGAAAGAAATGCGATGCGAAAAGGTGTTATAGGCCAACGCGTCGCTTGGATAAAACAGCAAGCCCATTACTATCTTGAATCAGGCATTGATATTGAGATCAAAGTGGTTTGGCATAATCGTCCTTATGAAGCCATCATTCAAGAAGTCATCATCGGCAATCACGACTTGTTATTGAAAATGGCACATCAGCATTCCCGATTGGAATCGATGATTTTTACCCCGCTCGACTGGCATCTGTTACGTAAGTGCCCTTGCCCAGTGTGGATGGTAAAAGATCAAACATGGCCAGAAAATGGTTCTGCTGTTGTGGCTGTCAATTTATCGAATGAAGAACCTTACCATAATGAACTGAATCTAAAATTGGTACGCGAAACACAAGATCTTGCCAATCGAATTGTAAAAGACCCCTTGGTTCATCTTGTTAGCGCTTATCCCGTCGCACCTTTAAATATTGCAACTGAATTACCTGACTTTGACCCTAATGTGTATAACCAGGCATTGCGCGGTCAACATTTGATCGCCATGAAAGAGTTGCGCCAAAAATTCTATGTGGATGAACAACAAACTCACGTTCATGAAGGCGTGCCGGAAAAAGTGATCCCTGAAGTTTGTGATGAACTCAATGCGGGGGTGGTGGTTTTAGGTATTCTTGGCCGAACGGGTTTATCAGCCGCATTTCTTGGCAATACCGCAGAACATGTTATCGATCGACTAAAATGTGATTTGTTGGCGATAAAGCCTGATGGATTTGTTTGCCCAATCAAGGTAGATGAAGAGTAATGTACTGATTGCCCGAATTTTGTTTCGGGCAATCATGCTTTTCAAGTCGGTCAGTTTGGGCGAAAAACCTTTGAGGAATGAGTTAGAAATTTAAATTTCTGGCGGCATTCCTTAAGCGTTCATCTCCGCGTCGATCATACTTCTGGGTTGTCGTGATGCTTGAATGCCCCATTGCATCTTTGACGGTGACGATATCTTCTCCATTGTCCAACATAGCTGATGCAAATGTCCTGCGTAGATCATGCGGGGCAAACTTTTCCAACCTGCTTTCTATCCTGCGTGTTTCAAGGATGTGATAGATTGCTTGATCTGACAAACGGTTATCGGTTACATCATCATGACGACGAATGCGGGTAAAAAGTGGACCCGGATGATCACCACGCACTTCATCTATCCAACGATTTAAACGTTCCCATGTCCCTTCCGGCATATAAGACAACCGTTCTTTATTACCTTTTCCCATCACTCTTAGCGCTTGTTCGCGATGAATAATGTGTTTTATATCGAGTGAAACAATTTCTGAACGACGAAGCCCACACCCGATAAGCACACCAATTATGGCAGCATCACGTAATCCTTTGGTGCTGATATCATTTTCGCAGGTAAAAAATAATGTTTTTATTTCATAACGTTCAAGCGCCCTGCCTTTTGGTAACCGGTTTCCCCTGACAGATCGCACCTGTTTTATATGTTGAAAACTATCGGTATCGAGTTGCTTCATGGTCCATGCTTCCAACGCAACGCCTTTCAAAGCAGCAAGATAAGTATTAATTGTTGCGGGAGCTTTACCCGAATCTGAAAGCATTTCCATAATTGCCTGAATATGGTGGCGACGGAGTGCATGCCAAGTACAGTCCTGCACATTTTGGTAGCCCAACATTTTTGCCACGATATCCAGAAATGATTTCATGGTTTGGCGACTGCGTTTTGATCCAAGACTGACAAGATAGGCAATGGCGGGATTGTTATAGTTTTGCCTTCCTGATGCTGACAGCGATATCAGCATATCCTGTTCTTGTTGATAATCGGCCGGCACAATCAGTGATTTTTTATCACCACTATTTTCATGTTCGAACGGAGCAGACATTTCCATTTCCCTATTCCAGTTGGTTTATTTCTTATGCGATTTTGGTGCGCCTTAATGGTTACGCTCCGTAAAAATTACGGTCAATCACTCACACCATCTTATTTAATAAATCTTACTTTTTCAAATGTATATTTTAATAAGTAGAGTATTTTTTGAAATGAGAGATATGCATAATATATTGAATAATAATGATAAATTTAAATTGGCGGGATTTTATGGATGGATTGTTTTGGTTGTAAGTTAGTATGAGTAATCACCAGAATCGTGTTACTGGATTAGAAAAAAAATCACACAAGGTGATTTTTTTAAATTTGTCAGTGTCAAAGGTGACATTAAGTTTTAGCGAACTTACTGAGATAATTTGTACTGGGATTGCTTAGACCAACCTTCTGCATACCACTGTGCTTTTCCATAGGTATAATCAGGAAATTCAGTTTCCAATGTTGTTTCTTTTTTCAGGATACGACGCACCATATCCGCCAATTGGCGAAGTTCTTCGACATTGCGAATTTCTAGCGGTGCCACGATAGCGACATGACGATAGCGCTCCAGCATTTCGACTTTCATAGAGGGCGTGATAATAAAATCAGCTTCTTTGCGTAAACGGATTTTTTCTGCTTCCACTGCATCCCCCCATCTCCGTCGGTCTTCATTGGGAAGCAGAATGTAGTAATGTACTTTTTTCCGGCTCCGCCCCACTTTTTTGTAGTTTTTTTCGGTCTGAAAGAAATTATCGCCTTCGGTGTGAGCATACAGATGGTTGGCTGCTTTCAGGGCGGCGTCCTCAATTTTGTCCCAATAAACACAGCGAGGATGCTGCCATGTCACTACAACGCGCACTTTGCCCAGAATAAAAGCAACATCATCCCACCAAGATAATTCGTCCGGATCACGTTCTCTGTAATCATGATAAACCAAAATGCCTTGTTCAAATTGGTTGTGATGTTGATTACGATGATACTGTTTAGCCAGACGGCGATTTCGTTCAAATTTTCTGTTTTTCATAAGGTTGTGTTATCTCCTGGCTCTTTAACTATAAGCTGGGGCTGTATTAAGTTTTCTTCAAATTCAGCCCCTAACTTCCTCATTTCATCCAAAATAAGAGACAATTCGCTTTGATCTAACGTCAATTGGGCTGCTACGAAAAAAAGGATATGTTGATTTAATTCTCGCGGTTTTTCACCTCCAGTGTACTTGCGCCATTGGTTACTGCTAGATACCCCCGCAAGTTCTGCCATTTGTTGCCCCGTAAAATGCAATCGGCCTTTAAGATCAGTCAGATCATTTGTTGAAGGAGGGATGTAATTCTCAATTAGTCGCATAAGTATTCCATTAAAAAATGGGGCACATAGCCCCATTCATTAACCTACAAAAATATATTTTATGGCCGCGATGACGACTGCAACCCCAACCGTAAGGATTATTTTTTTCAGCCAATCTATATCACTTTTGATTGATGTTAAATCAGCTTTTAAATTGCTTTCTGTTTGTTTTAAATCCTCTTTTGTCGCCGTACTGACGTTTTGTAAGTCCGCTATAATCTCGACAATTTTTTCTGCTTGTGATTCATCCATGCCTGATTCTTTTAGAGATTTAATGGCGTTATGTATATTCATAGTTATGGACGGCATTTTTCACCCTCTTAGGGTTGATGGCTGCTGATCATCAGCTACCTGTGTAATTAACACTAACACCAAAGGGGCTAATTAGCTAGATTTTTATGCAACTCCCCGCTTCCGCATACGTTTTACCGAGGCAGCGCAATAAACCCCTCCTCCAACCCATAAACCTCTATTCCTTCCGGCATGGACTCTCCGATAGTGACCTGACGAGACACAACCTGACGTTTTAAATCCGGACGCCAATTGACAATTAATTGCCCATTGCTATCGCGAGTCAATGCGGCTTCGGGTACAACAATGCCCTGTTCATTGCGATAAATAACAATATTGACTTTAGCACTCATTCCCGGCCTGATGGGATAACCTTGGTTCATGGATGAAGTGACTTTAATCACCACATCGTAATAAATCGCCGATCCGGGTTTATCCGTACTCACGCTTTGCATCGCAATGGTTTCAATTTCTCCATCCAAAAGATGATCAGAAAATCCCTCCCCGCTAATTTTTACTGCCTGCCCTTCTTTGAGTTTGGCGAGATCGGTTTCTTCAACTTGGGCCAGTACCTGATATTGTGTGGTGTCCATCATTTCTAATAAGGGCATCCCTTCGGTAACTCTAACGCCGGTCTGAATCGTTAAGAGTTTCTTACTTTCCCCCTGTGCTGCCGCCCTAAGCACGACTCCCGAAAATGGTGCTTTAATTTCTTTATGTAAATATTGCTCTTGCAGCGCCTGATAACGGCTTGTTGCATTTTGAAGTTCCATTTCTGCAACACGGACATTATTGACGCTGCCTTTTTGTCGAATAGAGGTAAGATCATCCTGTACGGAAGCCAGTTCCGTGAGTTGCCGGCGAAGTTGTTGCTGGAGATTTTCCACTTCCATTTTTGGCACGATGCCCCGCGAAAAAAGTGCCTGCGTCTTGGCAAGGTTATTTTTTAATTCGATAACCATATGGTTCGCATTTTCAACATTTCTTCTGGCACGGATCACGTCTTGGCTATTTTCCCAATCATGCAATTGGTCAACGGCAGATGAGGCCTTGATCATCTCAACTTGTGCTTGCCGAAGCTCAATATCAATCTTTCGGGTATCAAGTGTCACTAAGGTCTGGCCGGCTTCAACTCGTTGCCCTTCTTTGACCAAAACCTGTTGGATAATGGCATCAAATGGCGCGGGTATGGTTTCAAGGCGCGCAGATTGTAGATGACCAACTAAGCCAAGTCGTTTTTCTATCACGCGTTGTTTTACTGCAATCCATTGTACCGATTCCTGATCCGGAGAGGGTTTTAAGAACAAAAAGGCAAAAAAACAAACTATCACGATAAATATGCCCGCTATGGCCCAGCGATAACGTTTAATCATTGAGGGTTATCTCCCAGCTTTCTAAGGTCGTGCCAAGAATGTGATCCAGTTCAGCCTGAGAATTGAGATAGTGAATCAGGGTATTCAAGCGGGCATTTTCAGCATTTCTCAGGTCAGTTTCAAAACTCAGAACCTGAAAGTTGCTGGATCGCCCGGCCTGCAATTTTTCCTGTTCAATGTCGAGTTTCTGTTGCGAAAGTGAACGGGCTTTTATCGCTAATTGATATTCCTGCCAGCGTGATTCGGTATCACGGATGACATTGATGACTTTTTGTTCCAGATTTGTTTTTGCCTCTTCCACGTGTAACGTCTGTTTCTGGACGTTGACTTTGGCCTGAACTTCCGTTTGTTTCTGTGTCATATCACCAATCGGAATATCCAATTGTATCCCCACGTAATTTTCCCAGTTTCGAGGTTCAGAAGAGGATGAACGATACTGGGATCGCCCTCCAACCAGTGATAAATCCCAGAGCCGCTTATTTCGTGCCTGCATTAATTGAATCTCTGCCGTTTTTGCGGAAAGTAATTGGGTAAGATAATCCGGTTGTTGAGCCTGTGCCTTTTTAATGGATTGTTCAATATTCAGGCTGACGTGAGTGCCTTTCAATGTATCTGTCGCATAAATCGGGGTTTTATGGTTTAGCGCGAGTAATTTCAGTAACGCCAGTTTCGTGGTATGTACATTATTTTCAGCCTCTTTTGCTGAAAGCTCCTGCATGGCGAGATCAGCCTGCGTTTGTATGATATCGGTCTGCGCCATTCTGCCTGCATCAATCAACTCTTTATTAATTGCCACTAATTTCTGCATACGCTTAAGGGAAGCAACCGATAATGATTGTTGCTCCTGAGCACGAAGTAACGCATGGTATGCCAGAATAATTTGTGTGATTGAATCAGAAACCGTCGCTTTTAAAGTCAGCCGGTGGGTTTGTTCCTGGAGTTTGGCCAGCAAAATCGGGGCATTATTCACATCGGTGCCGGCTCCCCGTAAAAGTGGTTGGATCACCGTCATACTTGCACCATCATTGTGAAAATTGTTTCTCCCCGATTTGGTGTTTTCACGTGTCCATGAAAGTGTAAAACGAGTTCCCAACGGCGTGAGTAATGTGGCATTCGGCGAAAGGTTCAATTTCCTGAAACCGGCATTCTGATTTTTACCCGCCATGTAACGCCCGCTAAGCTGTAACTTTGGTGTAAACCGGTCTTCTGCTACCCGTAAATCAAATTTCTGCGCGACACGATCCAAATAAGCACTGCGTATCGCATAGTTATTTCTCAAACCCAGCCCTATTGCATCGCTCAGCGACAAGCCGATAACCTCTTTCGCTGGTTCTGATAAAGTTAATGGTGCCTGTTCAGCGGCAAAAAGCCCGGTTTGAGGAAAAAGAAGAAATAAACTCAACGAGCCATAAAGGAGATATTTTTTAGTCATCGCGTAATGCCTGTACGGGTTCCATTTGAGAGGCTTTGTGTGCAGGATAAAAACCGGAGATAAGTCCCGCCATGATTGAACTCCCTATCCCTAACGGAAGAGATAATGGAGCCAGAGAAAATGACCAGCCAGAATAAAGGACAAAAAGGCCGGAGACGATGATACCAGCCAGTGCACCCAGCATGGCACCGGCGAAAGTCAATGCCGCCGCTTCATACAAAAAAAGCCGCCGGATATCCTGCGTTCTTGCCCCTAACGCCATCCGCAATCCAATCTCTTTGCGTCGGGTCGATACGTTCATCAACATCACATTGGAAATGGCAATGCCGCCGGTAAGCAGCGAAATGACCGCCAACCCGATTAACATAAAAGAAAATGTTTTACTTTGTTCTTCCTGCCCTTGCAGAAGTTGTTCAGCGACCCGGACATCAATATCAACTGCCGGAAACTTGCGTTTGAGCAACGCCAATAAATCTTTTGCATCAGTTTCTGTGGTGGCCGTGGTGATGGTGCGGGCAATAATGCCATTCAGATCGGTATTGGGTGATATTTTGCGCATGGCATTGATAGGAACAATCACCACTGAATCGAGCGAAAAAGGAAAGATCGGGTTTTGCCCTTTTATCTCGAATATACCAATAACGGTGTATAGATAATTACCAAGCTGAATTTGTTTGCCAAGCACACGGGATGGCTCCCCTTCACCAAGAGTAACAGCCACTTCGTTGCCAATCACCAGATAAGGAGATTGTTGATCATAATCAGAGATAAACCGGCCATAACGCAGCCGCAACTGCATGACCTCTTTCAGTTCCGCAGAGGAGCCTATCAGGGTAAATGTATCTGTTTTTCCGTTATAACGTCCGGGAGAAGGAAAATAGATCCACGGTGCTGCTGAAGATAATCCCGGAATTGCCGTTGTCAGGTCGGCCATGTTAAGTGATGCACTATCAATTCCATGATCGTAGGTGTTCAGATTGACGGTAATAACGTTGATATCCAGCCCGCTGAACATTTTCAGTGCCGCAAGGCTGGCGTTATGTCCGGTATTCACAAAGGCCACAATCGATGCACACCCAATGGCAATCCCTGATAAAGCAAGCAAAGTGCTTCTTCCCGTTGCCAATAAATTCCGCCAGGCTTCTCGCCAAATCATTAATACCGACATACCATAATGGCTGGGCTGATGATCACGCATAAATGGTTACACCTCTGGTTTCCTGCAATTGACCATCAATCATGCGTAATTCACGCTGCATATGGTTTGCAACCATCGGGTCATGTGTGATAACGACCAGTGTCATCGCTTTGTCTGTGTGAAGGGAAGAAAGCAGCAATAAAATTTCTTCTGCCGTTTGTTGATCTAAATTACCGGTGGGTTCATCGGCCAACAGTAACGAAGGTTCTCCCGCCAGTGCTCTGGCGAGAGCCACTCGCTGCCGCTGCCCGCCGGATAAGTCGGCCGGATAATAAGCAGCACGCTGTGAAAGCCCTACCAAATGCAGTTTTTCTTCGGCAATTTTATGCGCTTGTGAGGAAGTCAACCCGCGGTAAAGCAGCGGCAGAGCGATGTTTTCTGTCGCTGTCATTCCGGCCAACAGATGAAAACTTTGAAAAACAAAACCAATTTCTTTATTACGCATTCTGGCACGCAGGTCGGCATTGGCTGTGGACATATTGACACCGCAAAGAAAATATTCCCCAGAGGTGGATTTATCCAGCAGACCAAGAATATTCAGTAAAGTGCTTTTACCTGATCCCGATGTTCCGACAATCGCGCAACTCTGGCCGGCATAAATTTGTGCTGTAATATTTTTTAGAACCGGTGTTGGGTTTTCTCCGCCCTGTTGATAAACACGGGTTAAGTGCTGCATATTGATAACCGGTGATATCGGCGTTGGCGGCTGAATAGCATTTATAAGATCCATTGTTTTTATAATTTCTCCGTTTTAATCCTCTTTTTTCATTAAATTAACTGACTTCCATTTACATTGATAACTTAATAATTCATTGAGCAATTATCAATAATCTTTCTTATGTCGGTGATTAATAGCGCCGTAATGATTTGTCATAAATTATGATAATAAAAGCCAACTTTCTAATCCAGAATGAAATATATAGATGATATATAAATTTTAAAATTGCGATATCATCCGATGATGATTTAGATTTGGCTTGCATTATTAGAAGTGACTTTACAAGCAATAAAATTAACTTTCAAATTTTAAGACGATTACAGGAGAATGTTTATGTTTAAGAAATTATTGACAGTTGGGGCATTGGCGACAGCATTAATTGGTGGAATTGGGACTGCAATAGCAGAATACAGTTGCCAATCTACAGATACGCGTTACAAGGGAACTGACTCTCGAGGAACGCTCTACGAGAGATATGTTGTTAATCCCAATAATAACTTTGCCAATACATTTACTAGTGATGGAATCAAATGGTATTTAAAAAGGGTTGATGGAGCGTGTAAATTCCGTACTGGGAATACAGCTTACCAAGCTTACTATGAAGGAAGAACGTACTAATTAGCCAAATAAAATTATTATCATAGTTAATTTTAACACAGGTAAACCTCGTTGAAATAACGAGGTTTTTTGTTATAAATAATAAAATCCCATGTCTTCCCTTGATAACGTTTTTTAAACGCCTTCTTTTAAAAATCATTTGCCGCATTGAATTTCAGAGAAATTCATATACAAAATTATAATAATTAAATTATAAAAATAAAATTATAAAAATAAAATAGAGCTTCGCATTTATATACGAAGCCCATAGAGGTTATTTGAACTTTCCAATTACAAAGCCCGAAGAATCGCCTCCACACTCTCCTTGGCATCGCCAAATAACATCTGTGTATTTTCTTTAAAGAATAAGGGGTTTTGCACTCCGGCATATCCGGTATTCATTGAACGCTTAAATACAATGACATTCTGTGCGTGCCAAACTTCCAGGACCGGCATTCCGGCAATGGGACTGGCAGGATCTTCTTGAGCAGCGGGGTTTACGGTGTCATTGGCGCCAATCACTAAAACCGTATCGGTTTCGGAGAAATCATCATTAATTTCATCCATTTCCAGAACAATATCATAAGGCACTTTTGCTTCGGCCAGTAACACGTTCATATGACCCGGTAACCGCCCCGCAACGGGATGAATCCCAAAGCGAACATTAATGCCCTTTTCACGCAATTTCGCGGTAATGTCATGCACCGGATATTGCGCTTGAGCGACTGCCATGCCGTAACCCGGAGTAATGATCACCGAAGTGGAATTTCTCAACAGTTCAGCGACCTCTTCCGCCGTTGTTTCACGATACTCTCCCAGTTCTTGTGCATCCCCTCCAGCCGTACCATCGGTGCCGAAACCGCCGGCAATGACACTGATAAAGGAGCGGTTCATCGCCTTGCACATAATATAAGACAGGATGGCCCCCGAAGAACCGACTAAAGCACCGGTGACAATCAGCAAGTCATTACTTAGCATAAAACCTGCCGCCGCTGCCGCCCAACCTGAATAGGAGTTCAGCATGGAAATAACGACCGGCATATCCGCCCCGCCAATGGAAGCCACTAAATGCCAGCCAAAAGCCAGTGCGATAATGGTCATCACCAGTAAAGTGAAAACTTGCACGCCAACACTTTCTGTTTTGATAAAGGCAAACATCAGGATCAGGGAGACGATCAAGGCGGCCAGATTCAATTTGTGCCGGTGTGGTAACATCAATGGCTTGGAAGAGATTTTTCCGCGCAATTTACCAAATGCCACAACCGAGCCGGTAAAGGTGACGGCACCAATAAATACCCCAAGAAAGACTTCGGTCAGATGAATATTTTCCATAATGGGGGTGGCAAAAATATCGTGGGTGGCGAAACTATTAAACCCAACCAGCACCGCCGCCAAACCGACAAAACTGTGCAAAATGGCCACCAACTCCGGCATCTGAGTCATTTCCACTTTTTTGGCGAGACGAATGCCAATAACTGCACCGATGACCATGGCTAAAATAATCCAGCCAACGTTACCCGCATCTGGCCCTAAGATCGTGGCAATCAAGGCAATTGCCATACCAACGATGCCAAAGATATTACCGCGTTTAGCGCTTTCGTGGCGGGAAAGCCCGGCAAGACTGAAAATAAATAAAATGGCGGCAACAATATAAGCGGCTGTAACTACTCCGTTCGACATAAGCTATCCCCTTATCCTTTACGAAACATTTTCAGCATACGTTGAGTGACCGTAAAGCCACCAAAAATATTGATGCTGGCAATTAATACGGCAATGAATGAGAAGAAACTTACCCATCCCCCTTGACCAATTTGCAGTACAGCCCCAACCACAATGATGCCGGAAATCGCGTTAGTGACGGACATTAATGGGGTGTGCAATGAATGGCTGACATTCCAGACAACGTAATAACCGACCACACAGGACAAGGCGAAAACGGTAAAATGCGATAAAAACTCTTTCGGCGCAACATCTGCCAGCCAGCCATACAGAATGATGGCGAGTGCGAGCAATCCATACTTCAGCCACGGAGATTTGGGCTTTTCTGCCGGTTTTTCCTCTTTCTTTGCTGCGGCGGGTTTAGCCGTTGCTGGTTGGGCTGAAACTTGGATGGGTGGTGCTGGCCAGGTGATCTCACCCTCTTTAATCACAGTGACGTTACGTATAACGACATCAGCAAAATCGATGGATATTTCTCCATTTTTTTCTTTGCACAGTAGTTTCAGCAAGTTGACCAGATTGGTGCCGTAGAGTTGTGATGATTGCGTTGGCAACCGGCTGGGCAAATCCGTATAGCCGATAATTTTTACCCCATTGGCTGTCACAATAAGTTTATCGGCTTGGGTATATGCACAGTTGCCTCCCGTTTGGGCGGCCAGATCGACAATCACACTGCCGGGCTTCATGGCGTCAACCATCTCCTTTGTGATAAGCCGTGGTGCCGGTTTCCCCGGAATCAATGCCGTAGTCACGATAATATCGACTTCTTTGGCTTGTGCAGCAAACAACGCCATTTCGGCTTCGATAAAGGCTTCTGACATCACTTTTGCATAACCGTCACCGCTGCCGGCCTCTTCCTTGAAATTCAATTCCAGAAATTCAGCCCCCATGCTTTGCACTTGCTCCTTCACTTCTGGACGCGTATCAAAAGCGCGAACAATCGCACCGAGGCTACCGGCCGCACTAATGGCCGCCAATCCCGCCACACCCGCGCCAATAATCATGACTTTCGCTGGTGGTATTTTGCCTGCTGCGGTAATTTGCCCCGTGAAAAAACGGCCAAATTCATGAGCGGATTCAACAATGGCGCGATAACCGGCAATATTTGCCATTGAGCTGAGGGCATCTAAAGATTGTGCGCGGGAAATTCGAGGCACGGCATCCATCGCCAGAACGGTGACCTTGCGTTCTGCCAGCTTTGCCATTAAGTCTGGATTTTGCGACGGCCAGATAAAACTGATCAGCGTCGCACCTTGTTTCATCAAGGCAATTTCATCATCGTCAGGGGCGTTGACCTTTAAAATGATATCGGATTGCCAAACTGGGTGGATTTCTGCTATATCCGCCCCCGCTTTTTGATAAGCGACATCATCAAAACTGGCCAGTTTACCTGCTCCCGTCTCAACGGTGACGTTAAATCCCAATTTACGCAATTGCTCCACGGTTGATGGTGTGGCAGCAACGCGCGCTTCATTGGAAAATTGCTCTTTTGGTACACCAATACGCATAATGTTTCCTTCTTTAAGAATGAAATATTGCTGATTATGACCTTGTTGAAGCCTATTTAACGATTAGTTTGACTTTATTGCTGCTATCAGCGAAATCTATCAAGAGAATACCAAATAGTAACTCAATGAAAATAATCTCAACGAATTATCATCATAAAGGCAGAAAAAGCAAAATGACCTTTTAATGTAAACTATTCTTTAATTCATATAACTTACTATATTTATTAAAATTCTTGGTGTCATAGACTAAAAACAGCTTATCGTTTCTTAGAAGACATAATTTATTGCGACAATTAGCATTATTACATGTAATAATTGCGCCCTATGTGATACATAACAATGTTCAGCCCGTTATAAATATTTTAATGCGCAAGGCGAAAGGATTTTTTATGAAGCTGAAGACAACGATCATCGCTACCGCGGTGCTCTCAATAACCATGATGACTGCTGCTCATGCGGCTAAAGAGTTGACACCAGAACAAGCAGCAGAGATTAAACCTTTTGAGCGGATCTCGGTGACTGGTCGTTTTAATGCCATTTATGAAGCTGCTGACGCAGTTTCCCGTCAGGCCGATAAAAAAGGTGCTGACAGTTTTTATATCCAGAGCCTCGATGACCTCAATGGACGTGGTAACTTACGTGTTGTTGCCGATTTGTACCATAAAGATGCGGAAAAAGCAGATAAAACACCTAATTATCGCATCTACCGCGGTATCAAAGAGTTACCTAAAATTGAAGCCACCACTTTAGAACCTTTCGATACGGTAACCGTGAACGGCTATTTCCCTACTGATCCTGACCTGAAAGAAGCTATCGCTAAAGAGGCTAAAAAGAAAAATGCAGCCTCCTTCTTTATTGTGCGTGATATTGCACCTAATAATGGTGGCAACCAAATAGTCACCGCCTATGTTTATAAAGAGGATGCGCCAAAACGTAAAGTTCAGTCTAGTGAGGCTGTAATCCCAGCCGATTCTGAAACAGGACGCAAGGCGCTGGCACAAGGTGGGGAAGAAGCCAAGAAAGTTGAAATCCCAGGTGTGGCTTCTTCAACTTCAACCAGTAATGTGATTGGCAACTTTTTTGAAACCCAGTCAGCAAAAGGTGGGCGTTACACTGTCACTCTACCTGATGGCACAAAAATTCAAGAGTTGAATAAAGCATCCGCCGCTCTGATGGCTCCGTTCGATTCCATCACCTTCTCTGGTTATTACACTACCGCACCTGAGGTTTCTTATCAGGTTGCTAAACGCGCAGCAGAGAAAGGCGCAAAATATTACCATATCACAAGAGAATGGCAGTCTAATGGTGGCAACGTTACCATCAGTGCAGATTTATTCAAATAATGATATATTCAAATAAAATAGTTCAGTAATTCGTAAAAAAAGGCACAAATGTTTTTTGTGCCTTTTCTATCTTCTTTTTCTGAGGGTTTTATTATTTATCTATATCAATAACTTCCTGCAAGTTAACAATTCATCAACATCATATTTTGGTATGATTTACAGATGACCCCGTTTAGCCTCCCTTTTCATTGACATTATTTACATAATTGTTCGTAATTTGTTTCACTAGTGTAAAATTTATAATCAATATTATCAAACCTGTTTATCTTATGAACATTACTATGTTTATTAAGGCGATAATACGTATTAGAAAAATTATCTGTAATTCATTTTCTTACTCCTCCACACAATTTTATGCATAAAATTTATATTTTTTTGCATAGTCAACCATTGCATACCCTCCTTTCACTCCGTAGAATCGCCCTGTTTTTAGATTTATCTGCTAAATCCGTACTGCAATCCATCGCATGGATGCAATAAATGTCCAATATGTGTTCGATATTCAGGACAAGTGTTCTGGCTAATCGTGTCGATTATATTATTTTTGGGAACGTATCTTTGGAAAAAAAATTAGGCCTTACGTCTCTGACTGCACTGGTTTTCAGTTCTATGGTCGGTGCCGGCGTATTCAGTTTGCCGCAAAACATGGCGCAGGCAGGCAGTCCTGCAGCATTAATGATTGGTTGGGGAATAACAGGCGTAGGTATTCTCTTTTTAGCCACTTCCTTACTTTTACTTTCACGACTTCGCCCTGATTTGGATAGCGGTATTTTTACTTACGCAAGAGAAGGTTTTGGCGAGTTAGTTGGATTTTGTTCTGCATGGGGATATTGGTTCTGTGCCATTATTGCCAATGTTTCTTATTTAGTTATCGTCTTTGCCGCGTTAAGTTTTTTCACTGATTCCGAACACTCAATTATCTTTGGTGATGGCAATACCTGGCAATCATTGATAGGTGAATCTATTTTACTCTGGTTTGTTCACTGGCTGGTATTGCGCGGTGTACAAACGGCTGCGGGAGTCAACTTGCTGGCAACAATGGCAAAATTATTGCCATTGGGCATGTTTATTATTTTAGCTGTTATCGCTTTTAAGATGGATGTTTTTTCCTTTGACTTTAGTGGCATTGAAATGGGCGTTCCCGTCTGGCAGCAAGTTAAAGATACGATGCTCATTACACTGTGGGTTTTCATTGGTGTTGAAGGTGCGGTTGTGGTTTCTGCGCGAGCCAGAAAACGCAAGGATATTGGTATCGCAACGGTGCTGGCTGTTATCTCAGCATTAGGGGTATATGTACTGGTTACCCTGCTTTCATTGGGCTTGGTTACCAGACCTGAATTGGCCGCTATGCGTAATCCCTCTATGGCAACGTTGATGGTTGGGTTAATGGGTTCCGCAGGTGAAATTGTAATTATTGCTGGTTTGATCATCTCTGTTTGCGGCGCTTACCTGAGCTGGACAATCATGGCAGCAGAAGTCCCCTTTATCGCGTCATTACACGGTTCATTTCCTAAGGTATTCAAAAAACAAAACAGCAAGAAAGCGCCTGAGTCATCACTTTGGATCACAAATGGCGCGGTTCAACTCTCTTTGATTGTTATTTGGTTAAGTGGCAGTAACTACAATACATTACTTTCTATTGCTTCTGAAATGATCCTTGTACCTTACTTTCTTGTCGGTGCATTTTTAGTGAAGGTCGCCTTCCAACGCAGTAGCCGCGCTCTACTCTTTATTGCCTTAAGCGCTTGCACTTATGGATTATGGTTACTTTATGCTTCGGGATTAATGCATCTCTTGCTTTCAGTTGTGCTATACGCCCCAGGACTATTGGTTTTCTTGTATGCACGTAGACAGGATCGGGAAAGAGCACCATTAACCGTAGTTGAGAAATCGGCCATTGTGATTTTGTTTCTGATGGCATTCCCGTCTACATGGCAGTTAATGCACTAGCAGTCATTTCGGAGCATTATAATTCTTGCTGTTTAATATACTTTTAAGTGAATAAAATAAGAGGAGAG
>NZ_JAQRFJ010000026.1:0-45387 GCF_028599065.1 Xenorhabdus sp. PR6a
GTTTTGAATATCATTACGGGTTGGAACATCACCACTGGCAGCCGCATTGGCAGAAAAAAAGACCGGGGACAGGAGAAAAACCAAACCTACCATCAACACAAAGCGAAAAAACAATATCGTAGAGAATTTGTTAGACAAACTCCCCTTATTGAGTAAAACCATCAAGTATCGGTTAACTGAAACCATGAACTCATCTACTCATCACTATTCGTTTTTTTCGCTATTGCGCAAATGGTGGCTGTATTTGAGTGTATCAATGAAACTATCCACCAAGTGAACGGCCTGCTCTTGAATATTAAAACTGTCTGGTGAGAATGACCAGTTTTCCAGTGTTCCTGTCATCAATGCTCTCAACATGATAGCAGAACGTTTGAAATCGAGATTGCAGGGCAGCTCCCCAGATTGAATACAAGCCTTCAACATTTTTTCAATCTTCTGATCATCAGAAATACATTTCTCCCTAATTTCCGCTATTAATGGAGATATTTCTCCAACAAACTCACATTTATGGAAAAAAATTTCTATTAATTGACGAATCTGAGAATCATCAATCATCATTTGTAACGTAGAAATTAATAAATATCTCAATGTAATAAGTGGATTATCAGGATATTTTGATTGATACTCTTTCTCTAGCTCGTCTATTTTATGCTCTGGCATTCTACAAATAACAGAAAGTAGATCGGTTTTATTTTTAAAGTGCCAGTAAATGGCTCCGCGCGTTACACCTGCGGCCGTTGCGATATCAGAGAGTGAGGTAGCAGAAACACCGCGCTCAGAAAAAGTCTTTATTGCAGCATCTATGATTTGCTGACGAGTTTGATTTGCTTGTTGTTTAGTTTTTCGTGCCATTTTAGTGCCATAAACTTTGTTTTTGACTGAGGCTGATTTACATACATTCATGTATGTTTGTACTATAGCATCCTTAATCAATGAAGTAATGATTTCACTTGTTAGATTAGAGAATCAATATTGAAAAATTGAGGTTTACTTATGCGAAAGAACAGGGGAGTTTTGCCTCTGGCCACATTACTGGTGATTTCAGGCAGTTTCATTCTTTCAGGATGTAATGACAATAAAAATACACAGCAAGGGGCGGCTGGCCAGCCTGTTCCGGAAGTGGGTATCGTAACGCTGAAAACAGAACCTCTCACGGTTATCACTGAATTACCCGGCCGTACATCAGCTTATCGTGTTGCCGAGGTTCGTCCCCAAGTCGGCGGCATCATACTGAAACGTAACTACAAAGAAGGAAGTGATGTTGTTGCCGGAGAGTCGTTATACCAAATAGATCCAGCAACTTATCAAGCAGAATACAGTAAAGCCAAAGCAAGTCTGGCCAGATCGCAAGCCAACGAGAATGTTTCCCGCTTAACCGTTGAACGTTATCAATCCTTGCTAGGCACACAATATGTGAGTAAGCAGGAATTTGATAAAGCAAATTCAGAATATGCGCAGGCAAAAGCAGATGTTCAGTCCTCTCAGGCTGCATTGGAAAATGCCAGAATCAACTTGGCATACACCAAAGTGACATCCCCTATTTCTGGGCGTGCAGGTAAGTCCACCGTCACAGAAGGCGCCCTGGTTTCTGCTGGTCAGCCAACAGCTCTCACGATTGTTCAGCAATTAGATCCTATCTATGTTGATATCACTCAATCAAGCGAAGACTATCTGCGCTTCAAAAATGAAATTGCCAAAGGAACTGTTCAAAAAGAGAGCAAAAAAACCAAAATCCGTCTTATAACAGATAGCGGCCAAGAATACAGTCAAGAAGGTTATCTTGAGTTTTCTGACGTGACGGTTGACGAAACAACAGGTTCTATCACTATGCGTGCTGTGTTCCCAAACCCGAATGAAGAATTACTTCCGGGTATGTTTGTACGCACCAAGTTAGAAGAAGGTGTACGCAAAAATGCAATTTTGGTTCCTCAGCAAGCCGTGACCAGAACACCTCGCGGTCAGGCAACCCTACTGATTGTCGATAAAGATAACAAAGTAGAATTGCGCAATATCAACGCTACTCAGGCAATTGGTAATAAGTGGTTGGTGACAGACGGACTGAAAACCGGAGATAAAGTCATCGTCACCGGGTTGCAGAAAATAGCACCAGGAATAACGGTCAAGCCAACGGAAACAGATCTGAATGCCAGTCCTACGGCTAATCAAGCTGAGTCCGTAAAAAAGCCTCAATAAGGAGTCGGTGATTCATGCCTAAGTTTTTTATCGAACGGCCAATTTTTGCGTGGGTAATAGCCATTATCACCATGCTATCTGGCCTGCTGGCAATCATGAAATTACCCGTGGAGCAATACCCTGCAATTGCTCCACCCGCCATTTCCATTTCAGCAGTTTACCCAGGAGCTGATGCAACAACTGTACAAAATACTGTAACACAGGTTATTGAACAGAACATGAACGGCATCGATAATCTGGTGTATATGTCTTCCAGCAGTGACTCTGCGGGTCGTATGAATATCATGCTGACCTTTGAAGCGAACACCGATCCGGATACCGCGCAAGTTCAGGTACAAAATAAACTGCAATTGGCAATGTCACTACTGCCTCAAGAAGTCCAGCAGCAAGGTGTGACTGTTGATAAAACCACCAGCTCGTTTTTGATGGTGGCCGGCTTCATCTCTCAGGATGGTTCCATGACTCAAGATGACATCGCCGACTATGTCGGTGCCAGTGTCAAAGATAAATTGAGTCGTGTGACTGGAGTGGGTGAAGCAACGCTCTTCGGTACACAGTATGCCATGCGTATCTGGCTCAATCCGGACAAACTGCTCAACTATAAAATCACCACTCAGGATGTTATTAGTGCAATCAAGGCACAGAACAATCAGGTTGCCGCCGGGCAATTAGGCGGAACGCCTCCGGTTCCGGGGCAGCGTTTAAATGCGTCGATCATCGCACAAACCCGCCTGAATTCAGCGGAGGAATTTGGCAACATTTTGCTGCGCATGAACCCCGATGGTTCACAAATTCGCTTGCATGATGTCGCTACCGTTCAATTGGGTGCTGAAGATTACAGTATCATTGGGCGCTTCAATGGTAAACCGGCAGCAGGGATTGGGATCAAACTGGCAACGGGTGCCAACGCATTGAATACCTCCAAAGCTGTCAAAGAAGCACTGGCTGAAATGCAGCCTTTCTTCCCGCATGGGCTGACGGTTGTCTATCCCTATGACACCACACCATTCGTTAAAATTTCTATTTTCGAAGTGGTGAAAACATTAGCAGAAGCCATTCTGTTGGTGTTTATCGTCATGTACCTGTTCCTGCAAAACTTCCGCGCCACGCTTATCCCAACGATTGCGGTTCCGGTTGTCCTGCTGGGTACGTTTGCCATTCTTGCCGCGTTTGGCTACTCCATCAATACATTAACCATGTTTGCTATGGTACTTGCCATCGGTCTGCTCGTGGATGATGCTATTGTTGTGGTGGAAAACGTCGAACGCGTCATGCAGGAAGAAGGGCTTTCACCGAAAGAAGCCACCAAGAAATCGATGGGGCAAATCCAAGGAGCGCTGGTCGGTATCGCGCTGGTACTTTCGGCTGTATTTGTACCCATGGCCTTCTTCGGCGGTGCAACAGGTGCAATTTACCGCCAATTCTCAGTCACAATCGTTTCAGCAATGATCCTGTCTGTACTGGTAGCCTTAATCCTGACCCCTGCTCTGTGTGCCACAATGCTCAAACCTGTAGCCAAAGGCAGCCACGGAGCTCAAACCGGAATCTTTGGTTGGTTTAACCATCTGTTTGAAAAATGCACACATCATTATACTGATAGCATCGGTCGAATGTTACGGGGTACAGGACGTTACTTGGTGATCTATGTCATGTTGCTCTCTGGCATGGCCTGGATATTTAATAATCTGCCCTCCTCCTTCCTGCCAGAAGAAGATCAAGGGGTTTTACTGGCCATGGTTCAATTGCCACCTGGTTCAACTCAGGAACAGACACAAAAGGTATTGAACCACATCAATGACTACTTCTATACCAAAGAGAAAGACGTTGTTAAAGCTGTATTCACAGTGAATGGCTTTGGTTTTAGTGGTCTGGGGCAAAATACGGGTCTGGCATTTATCAGCTTAAAAGATTGGGATCAACGCAAAGATCCCAAAGACAAGGTTCCGGCCATTGTTGGTCGGGCAAATACGAGTTTTGCCCAAATCAAGGAAGGTCTCGTCTTTGCATTTAATATTCCTTCAATTGTCGAATTGGGTTCTTCCAGCGGTTTTGACTTCCAGTTGATTGACAAAGGAAACCTGGGACATGCAGCACTGACAGAAGCACGCAACCAATTGCTGGGTATGGTTGCACAACATCCCGATATGCTGACGAGTGTCCGCCCCAATGGGCAAAATGATACCCAACAATATCGTGTGCATATCGATAAGGAAAAAGCAGAAGCGCTGGCCGTGTCCACAACAAATATCAACTCAACCCTGAGCACGATGTTTGGCGGTGCTTACGTCAATGACTTTATCGACCGTGGCAGGGTCAAAAAAGTGTATATTCAAGCTGATGCCCCTTACCGTATGTTGCCAAGCAATATCAGTAACTTGTATGTTCGTAACTATCATGGGCAAATGGTGCCGTTTTCTGCGTTCATCGATGCCTCAAAAGAGCCGTGGGTTTATGGTTCACCACGTCTGGAACGCTATAACGGTCTCCCTTCCATGGAAATTGTGGGCGAAGCCGCTCCTGGGCAAAGTACGGGTGACGCAATGGCCCTGATGGAGCAACTGGCATCACAGTTACCTGCTGGCATTGGCTATGACTGGACCGGCATGTCTTATCAAGAACGTCTGTCTGGCAATCAAGCTCCAGCGCTATATGCACTGTCATTGATTGTTGTGTTCCTTTGTCTGGCAGCGTTATATGAAAGCTGGTCTGTTCCGTTCTCAGTCATGCTGGTCGTTCCTCTGGGCGTTATTGGTGCCTTGCTGGCAACATCAATACGTGGGCTGGATAACGACGTTTACTTTAAGGTTGGCTTATTGACGACCATCGGGCTGTCAGCGAAAAACGCTATCCTGATCGTAGAGTTTGCTAAGGATTTGATAGAAAAAGAGGGCAAGGGATTAATAGAAGCGACTCTTGAGGCGGCCAGGATGCGTTTACGCCCAATCCTAATGACTTCTTTAGCCTTTATGCTTGGGGTTATGCCTTTGGTATTGAGTAATGGCGCAGGTTCAGGTGCGCAAAATGCCGTAGGAACAGGGGTACTGGGGGGTATGATTGCCGCTACATCGTTGGCAATTTATTTCGTTCCTGTATTTTTCGTTGTCATTAAGCGGCGGTTTACGAAAAAAAATGAGGAGCTTGAACACATTTCAACACCTCACTAAATTCAACTATACTAAAAAGGCCACTTATGTGGCCTTTTTAAATGGGTAAAAACACTTCAAACAGTAAATTACAAGTTACAATGCCTGCATTAAAATTCGAACATAGTCTAATTAAAATAAATACTTATGAAAGACAGGTTAAGTTTAAAAGGTAACATCTTCCTGTTTTTTTATAATAAGCAGAAGATAACTTGGTAACTTTCCTTGTTTTTCTCTGGATTACACCTTTAATGGTAAAAAGTGTTCCATCTCGATGGTGACATATGTAATAATGGCGCCACATTGATTTTGAAAGTCGCAATACAATCGCCTATAATGACTTCTGTGCTATTGCTACAGCCTTTACTGTATTAGTGTAACTTAATATATTTACAGCATATGTAGATATCGCTACTCTCCACAGTTTCACAGTAGAATGCTAGCACTTGCCAGAACTAAGCGTTTTAGTCATAACCAAGCGTAAAATAGCCATTGTTAAAAAACCCAGTTGGCAGATACGCAAAATAGGGCTTTAATATTAATAAATAATAATCATGTTTTGATAAGCTCTATTCTAAAAGAATGACTATAATAATTAGCATGTATAAAGCCTTAGTTCAAATAAACTGTTGTCGTTTACGGAGGTGATTATGGATGAATATTCACCAAGAAGGCATGATGTTGCTGAATTAAAGTACTTATGTGAAAATTTAATTCATGAGGCGTTTTCAGTCCTGAATCGCACTGATAATCATTGGATTCACGACCTGACCTCCGAGAAAAGTTTAAAACTAAACGAATTGATTGAACACATTGCAGCTTTTGTCTGGAGCTTTAAAATTAAATACTCAGATAACTACACGCTGAGTACCTTAATTGATAACTATCTAGATGAAACATATAATTTATTTGGAAGTGATAAGATAAGCTTTCTTGAACTTACAAAATGGCAAAAAACAAACGAACACTTAACTAACATTCTGTTACATGATTTGAACGCTGCTCTAAGCAAAATCTGATAAATATATTTCTAACTATTTTTTATACTAAATAAGATAAGGCGACCATGACTAAAACTGACTATCTGATGCGTTTGAGAAAATGCACTTCTATTGAGACACTGGAACGTGTAATTGAAAAAAATAAATATGAGCTTTCGGCTGATGAACTTGAATTGTTCTACTCCGCAGCTGATCACCGTTTAGCTGAACTGACTATGAATAAACTCTATGATAAAATCCCATCATCTGTTTGGAAATTTGTCCGCTAAACTGTAGAGTTCAGATAGAAAGTGACTAAGCCGGTAGCTATTATCGGCTGACAGCATAAGCTACTGATAAGCTTGAAATTGGTGAGGGCTCTACCAGCGACATCCCGGCACACACATCCCTTGCTATGGCTGCTTCTTTCCAGACCTGACCAAGTTAACAAGTTAGCGTTGCGGGAGAACCAGCAGAGCCCCCATTGACGTTAGCTTCAAATTTCGAAGCGGGGGTTATTATCTTTCAAACATAATAAAATAGCAAGGCAACTTCATCTGAATGCTGCTTTATTACCCACAATGTGGCAAAAAACATCAAAAATGGTGTCAAATCTAATATTTTTCCAATCTCCGGGTTATTTTCAACTTTTTCAAGTTATCGCTCATATCATATAGTAAATAAGCAGTAAACAGATGCAATAATAAATATATTTAACAATATTAATGAATCATTGCCATATCATATAAACACCACACAATTTTACAGTTTCAACTTAAGCAAAATACTAACCTTCCCATCCTTTATCATTCAAAATAAAAATAACCATATAAATCAATAAATAACCAAAAGACAATACATTCGCATTATTTGATAAGCCTTGATAAAATTAACAGTGATAATTCACATCTAAAATAAAAACCAAAGATAATTTTATTTACAACTTAATCCATTTATTTTCAAATAAATAAAAACTTATTATCCATAATCTTTCGTTCATACTTTTTAAATAGCATTTCAAAATGATAGGCGTAAATCTTATCCCGCGCGGCGCGCGGAACAAGATCGCAACCTCTCACTATTATGGGAATTTATTTAAACACGCTTAAAAGTAAAGGCATGTTATGAGCCAGACATTACAAAACTTAATTAACTTGATACATCTGGAAAAAATAGAAGAAGGCATTTACCGGGGACAAAGTGAAGACTTAGGATTCCCTCAGGTTTTCGGCGGGCAAGTCATAGGCCAAGCGCTATATGCAACAAAACAAACTGTCGTGAATGACAGAATGATCCATTCCTTTCATAGCTATTTTCTACGTCCAGGGGATAGCCATAAGCCCATTGTTTATGATGTTGAAATATTACGTGATGGGAAAAGTTTCAGTGCCCGCCGCGTCAGCGCAATACAAAATGGTCATCCTATTTTCTACATGACAGCATCCTTTCAAGGACATGAAGAGAGTTTTGAACATCAAAATACTATGCCTCTGGTTCCCCCTCCCGAAGAGTTAGAATCTCAAGAGGAAATTATAAAAAAAATGGCTAACTCACTCCCGACAAAATTAAAAAAAGTTTTTTCTGTCCCTCCCTTGGAGATGAAACTCGTTCCTCTGCAAAATCTACCCAACCATTCATCCCAAGTCCCTGTGCGCTATGTTTGGTTCCGTAGCAACGGAAAAATGCCGGATGATCCACTTATTCATCATTGTTTGTTGGGTTATGCCTCAGATTTCAACTTCCTGCCCACGGCATTACAGCCCCATGGCGTAAAATTCATGGAAAAAAATATGCAAATAGCAACCATTGACCACTCAATGTGGTATCACCGCCCTTTCAATATGGATGATTGGTTACTCTATTCAATCGAAAGCCCGTCAGCATCAGGTGCCCGTGGTTTTGTTCGTGGGCATATCTATAATCGTGCAGGCGTGCTTATCGCTTCTGCGGTTCAGGAAGGCGTCATCCGCAAACTGTCATGAATTGAATCAATACTGTATGCCGTAATAACAGAAAGTTACTACGGCACGGAACACCTATCTTCACGCTTATAACAGTGCTCAGTTATAAGCGCTTTCGCCATGTGAAGTAATATCAAGTCCTTCCCTTTCTGATTCGATACTCATGCGTAGTCCAACCAACTTATCAGCGATCTTAAACGAGATATAAGCCGCGATTGATGACCAAACGATACAGACCAAGATACTCATCACCTGAATACCAAGCTGCCTTAACATTGTCATACCTTCAGAAAACCCTGTTCCCCCTAAAGTGGATGCAGTAAAAACACTGGTCAATACACAACCGACGATGCCACATACGCCATGTACCCCAAACACATCACAAACATCATCAACCCGTAACCATCTCTTCAGTATGACTACCCCCCATAGGCCTGCAATACCTGCAATCAATCCCATCACTAATGCGCCACCAATACCCACTGTTGCAGCAGCAGGTGTAATGACCACCAAGCCCGAAATACACCCAGAACATGCCCCTAAAAGTGAAGGTTTCTGGCGAAATAACCACTCACAGAAAACCCATGACAACACTGCTCCTGCCGTTGCTACCATCGTATTCACCAGTGCCAGCGCTGCGATAGCATTTACTTCACCCGCGGAGCCCACATTAAAACCAAACCATCCAATATAAAGGATCGCTGTGCCAATAAAAGTCATGGGTAAGTTATGAGGTTTAAAGGCTTCCCGTCCGAAACCAGAACGCTTGCCAAGTAAATGAGCACCAACCAATCCTGCCGCTGCCGCATTAATATGAACAACCGTCCCACCAGCAAAATCCAAAGCGCCATCCTTAGCCAGCCAGCCGCCGCCCCACACCATATGCGCCATAGGGATATAAGATGCAGTCAGCCATAGTGCACTAAAAATCAGCAGTGCGGAAAAACGAACTCTTTCACATAAAGCACCCACCACTAAGGCAACAGTAATACATGCAAATGCGCCCTGGAAAACAACGTGAATTAACTGATAGAAACTACCATTTAGATCAGTTATGGATATGTTTTTCAACATTACCTGACCAAAACCGCCCCAAAAAGAGTTGCCTGTCTCAAAGGTCATGCTGTACCCATACATAATCCAAAGCACACAAACCAATGAAAAACTGACAATCACCTGTGACATCAATGACAAAACATTTTTGCTGCGTAGTAATCCCCCATAAAACAGAGCGATGCCGGGTATTGTCATAAAAAGGACAAGTACTGTATTAACCAACATAAATACGGTGTCTGCTTTATTGAGATTATTTTCCACGGCAAAAGCAAATGAAGGAAAACTGGCCGCAATACACGCTAAGAATAAAAATTTCTTCTTCATTTTTTCCTCCACTTACAGTGCAGCATCATTCGTTTCACCCGTCCTGATCCGAACCGCATGCTGTAATTCAAAGAGAAAAATCTTTCCATCCCCCATTTTCCCAGTGAAAGCAGTCTGCTGAACAATATGGATAATTTCTTCAACTTTTTCATCATGGGTAGCAATATCAATTTTGACTTTGGGCAAAAAATTAACGTTGTATTCAGCGCCACGATAAAGTTCAGAATGGCCTTTTTGGCGGCCAAATCCCTTTACTTCGGTTATAGTCATACCTTGTATCCCTATATCAGCAAGTGCTTCCCGAACTTCCTCCAGTTTAAATGGCTTTATGATAATGGTGATGAGTTTCATATTTCCCCCGTTTTTTGCGACGTTTGCACAAGGGGATATTTGCAAGGGATATGCCAGAAGTTAAAAATAATAGGTAATCAAGTTGTTATCGAAAAATATTTCTAAAGAAGGGATAAAAAAGGGAACAGAAAAGACTTCAGTCCCCTTATATGCACACTAAGCGTGCACCGATTCATTCAAAGTCTCTCCAACTTGCTGGAGTTGATACATTTGATAATAGCGCCCGTGCTTTTCCAGTAGCTGTTGATGCTGGCCTTGCTCGACAATTGCACCACGATGTAGCACTACTATGGAATCAGCTTCAGTTATGGTTGAAAGGCGATGGGCGATCACTACCAATGTCGTCTGTTTGCGGATCATTCCCAGCGCTTTCTGTACTGCTCGCTCTGTTCCAGAGTCAATATTCGCGGTTGCCTCATCCAAAATAAGGATCTGTGGCGTTTGAACTAAAACCCTGGCCATTGCCAAAAGCTGTTTTTGGCCTGCGGAAAGTGTATTCCCTTGTTCCCCCAAGACAGAATTCAAACCATCCGGCAAATCACGAACAAATTCAGCCAATTGAACCAATTCCAGCACTTCCCATATTTTCTCTTCACTGATATCCCGCCCTAGCGCGATGTTGTTAAGGAATGAAGCTGCCAGAACGACAGGATCTTGCTGCACCATCGCCACCCCATTACGTAACACTGCATGAGAAAGCGAAGAAATAGGGCGCCCATCAAGATAAATCTCACCGTCTTGCCACGGATAGTACCCCATAATCAAATTGGCCAGCGTGCTTTTCCCACTTCCGGTATGCCCAACTAAAGCCACAAATCCATGTGGAGGAACATGCAGGTTAATATCACTCAGGACAAGTTTGTTACTGCGATAAGCAAAATTTAAGTTTTCAATCTCAATGCTACCACTCTCTAATGCCCGCAAATCATTGCCATATTGCTGCTGCGGGCTATCCATCAGTTCAAAAACCCGTTCTCCTGAAACCACGGCTTGCTGCAATATTGATTGCTGTGAAGTCAACTCAATCAGTGGCTCATTCAGCCTGCCAAGATAGTTAATAAAGGCGTACAGGACACCCACACCAATCACCTCAGTGCCTTTGATGCCAAATAATAAGAGCAAACCACACAATATTGCGGCAGAAAAGAAGCTCAATAATGGCCGCAACAAAATGCCATCTAACCGTAAAGCCTGCATACGGGCCTGATAATGTGCTCGGTTGGTCGCCAACATTTTCTCACCAAAACGGGCTTGCTGACGAAACTGCTGAATCACCGTCATGCCATTAATGACTTCGTTGAAACCATCGTTAATATCAGCCAGATAACCGCGAACCCGCCTAACTATCGGGGTGCTAAGACGTTGATAGATCACCATGACAAGCAAGACCGCTGGAAATATCATGATCGCAACACATGCCATACGCCAATTCAAAACAAACATGGCTATCAGCATGGCACCAATCAGTGCAACACAGCGAAACACAGCCGGGATCACATTAACAAACAGATCCTTAATAACCTCAGTATCATTTGTTACGCGGGATATCAGTTGTCCAACAGGTTGATTATCAAAAGCACTTAATGGCTGACGTAATGCTGAGTTCATCACATCAGTACGAAGTTTCTGCACCACGGCCACAGATGCCTGATTAAAAAATAATGTTTGATAATAATGTAAGACAGCAGAAATAAGCTGCAAAACCAAGAATACGACGGCAAGCCCACCAACAATATCAAGCGGTAAATTCCCCGTTGCTACCATATTGTCGATAAAATAACTCACAAGCAGAGGTCCGCTCACTTCTGCCAATGCAGCAACCCATAACATCAATACAGCAATTAGCATTGGTTTGCGGTAATTTTTACTGTAAGCAAGCAGGCGCTTTAATGATGGCCATAGCTTATTGATATGAGTTTTAGTCATTTTCCCCATCCAATGCCGCTTCTAATTGTTGGTAATGGTACATATCTGAATACCAACCTGATTGAGCAATAAGCTGCTTATGCTGGCCCTGCTGTGCAATCGTGCCATGTTGCATAACCAAAACATTATCTGCTTCCGTTAATGCCGATAGCCGATGTGCACTGATAATAACCGTGCGCTGTTGCCGCCATTGACTGAGATTTTTCATAATCTGGTGCTCCGTGTGCCCATCAACGGCAGACAGCGCATCATCAAGGATTAAAATTTCCGTATTCAGCAACAAGGCCCTGGCAATGGATATACGCTGTTTTTGCCCGCCAGAAAGCATCACACCGCGCTCTCCTACTTCCGTTTGATACCCCTGAGGCAAGCGCAAAATATCATCATGTACACTAGCTAAACGCGCGACTTCTTCTATTTGTTCTTGGGTTGCATCGGGCCGACCTAAAGCAATGTTACCTGCTACCGTATCTGAAAACAGAAAAGGTGTCTGGTTAACAATAGCTAATCGCGAACGCCACTCTTCCATTCGGAGAGTAGAGATATTTTTTGACTGAAAAAGAATGCCTCCATCAGTGACATCAAATTGCCGTTGCAACAAAGCTAATAGCGTACTTTTCCCTGCCCCCGTTGGTCCGCAAAGCCCCAATAACTGCCCAGGCTCTAGCTGGAAATGGATACCCTGCAAAACAGGACGATCACTTTGGGGATAAGTAAAGGTGTTGATATTTACCTGCAAACTTCCCCGATTGGAAAACAAAGACAATGTTCCATCTTCAGTGACCAGTGGCTCCTCCAACAAGCTGCGGATACGCGTATAAGCAGCGCTCCCTCTCTCAACGATGTTAAACATCCATGCCAGTGCCAACATCGGCCAGATCATCAATCCCAGATACATCACAAAACTGGTCAGTTCACCAAGAGTCATGATCCCATGCACCACCATCCAACTCCCACCACCGACAGCCAACAGGTTTGCAACCGCGACAGTGATAAAAATGGTGGGATCAAAACGTGCATCTACACGTGCGACATGCATATTTTTACGCCCGGCATCAATGGCAACTTCTTCAAACTGATTAGATTGCAACTTCTCCAGTCCAAACGCTTTTATCATACGGATACTTGTCAAACTTTCCTGCGCATGATTATTCAGGACAGAGAATGCGCCTTGCGCAGATTTGAAACGATGATGAAGCTGATTACCATAATGTTTAATTGCCAAGGCCATAATGGGCATGGGCAACAGTGATAACAAGGTTAATTGCCAACTGATCTCCACACTCATTACAATGAGGACAGCGCATCCCATGACTAAAGCATCAACTAGAGTAAGCACTCCCTCACCTGCTGCAAAAACAACCCTGTCAACATCATTTGTTGCGCGAGCCATAAGATCACCTGTCCTATGGCGCAAATAAAATTCAGGATTCTGGCTACTCAAACGCCAATAGAAGTCACTACGCAGCTTAACAGCCAGCCGATAAGAAGCACCGAACAACCATACACGCCAAACATAGCGCAAGCCATAGATTGCCAACGCAATAAATAGCATTAACCCCAGCCACATGGTGAGTTGACTCAACGTCATGGTTTTTGTACTAATGCCATCAACGATAACCCCGACCAAACGGGGAGGAATGAGTTGCAGCACTGCAATCAAAACGAGGAAAATAACAGCACCCAAATAACGCCGCCATTCCCTAATAAAATACCAGCTTAATTGTGAAAATAATCTCACACACCTATTCCTGAGATAAAAATGAAAGAGTTAGCACCTACCGACCAAAAAGATCTTTATGTTACTGAATCTGGGATTGGCAGCGCCGTTGTATATTTTATCTTTTCCATAGCAAAGTTAGAGGTGACATCAATCAAACCAGAAACCCCATTTACCATACGCTTGTAGAAACGATCATAACTTTTCATATCAACAACTTCTACATGCATGAGGTAATCATATTCACCTGCCATGCGATAAAATGTTAAGACTTCTGGCATCTCTTTTATAAAGGAGACAAACTGTTCATACCATTCACTGTTGTGTTGCTGAGTTTTAATCATCACTATCACTGTCAAACTCAGGCCAAGTTTTACCCCATTTAACAAGGCAACTTTGCCCACAATATAACCTTCATCTTCAAGTCGCTTGAGACGCTTCCAGCAAGGTGTCGAAGTTAAATTCACGGCTTCAGCCAGTGCATTCAGGGATAGACTACAGTCCTGTTGCAGCAGTTCCAGTAGCTTACGGTCTATTTTGTCTAGCATATCTAAATCCTGTAGAAATATTTCCCAAATATAACGGATAATCTCAGAAAAATAACAATCTATTTCTCTGAATGTAAGGGTAATCTATATACCACTACGGTATTATTATTCAGGGTCAATTTATGTCGTCTTTATGGGCTACAAATGCCATAAAAGCTATCCAAGCTGATTATCAACGCAGTGCTGATACACATCTCATTCGTCTTAACCTTCCTATGTTTCCGGGTATTCACCTCTATCTAAAAGATGAGAGCACCCACCCCACGGGTAGCCTTAAACATCGGCTTGCCCGTTCCCTGTTCCTGTATGCACTCACTAATGGCTGGATTAAGGAAGGAACCCCTATTATTGAAGCCTCATCTGGCAGCACTGCTGTTTCGGAGGCTTATTTTGCCCGCTTACTGGGTTTACCTTTTATTGCGGTCATGCCCTCCTGCACCGCTAAACGCAAAATTCAAGAAATTGAGTTCTATGGCGGTCAATGCCATTTTGTAGAGCATTCTGCCTTGATTTATCAAGAATCAGAGCGTCTGGCAAAAGAGCTGAATGGCCATTATATGGATCAATTTACCTACGCCGAACGAGCAACTGACTGGCGAGGAAACAACAATATTGCAGAAAGTATTTTCCGCCAGATGCAGCTAGAGCCTTTTCCTGAACCCACTTACATTGTGATGAGTGCAGGAACCGGTGGCACATCGGCGACACTCGGCCGTTATATCCGCTATAAGGGATATAACACTAAACTTATTGTTGTCGATCCAGAAAACTCCGTCTTCTACGATTGCTACCACCAGAATCGCCGTGATATTTACGGAAGTATTGGCAGCAAAATAGAAGGCATTGGCCGCCCACGCGCAGAACCGTCTTTTATTCCCTCGGTTATCGATGACATGATCCAAGTTCCTGATCTTGCCACTATTGCTACCATTTATTGGCTTGAAAAACTAATTGGCAGAAAAACCGGAGCATCAACGGGAACTAACGTCTGGGGAGCTTTACAACTCGCCAGGCAAATGCACGATAACAACCAACAAGGGGCAGTTGTGACATTACTCTGTGATAGTGGAGAGCGTTACCTTGATACTTATTACAACCCAGAGTGGGTTCGCAATAATATCGGTGACATCTCTCAATATCTCACACAACTACCCAAGTTAAACGGTTATGAGTAACATATCTCCTTCAATTTACAGAGGCAGGTATCATGAAACGAGCCGTTGTTGTATTCAGTGGTGGGCAGGATTCCACCACTTGTTTAATTCAGGCACTTCGCCAATATGACGAAGTTCACTGTGTCACCTTTGATTATGGACAGCGCCACCGTGCTGAAATTGATGTGGCTTGTCATATAAGCAAAGAATTGGGCGCCGCTGCCCACAAAGTACTTGATGTGACTTTATTAAATGAGCTCGCAATCAGTAGCCTGACAAGGGACAATATTCCCGTACCCGATTTCAGTGAAAGTGAAAAAAGTGGCCTCCCAAGTACGTTTGTGCCCGGCCGTAATATTTTATTTTTAACTCTGGCGGCAATTCATGCCTATCAAGTTGAGGCTGAAGCCGTTATTACCGGCGTTTGTGAAACCGATTTTTCAGGCTATCCGGATTGCCGTGATGAATTTGTCAAGGCTCTCAACAAAGCTGTCAACCTTGGCATTGCCCGCAATATTCGTTTCGAAACTCCTCTAATGTGGTTAAACAAAGCGGAAACTTGGGCACTGGCAGATTATTATCAAAAATTGGATTTTGTCCGCAATCAAACCCTGACTTGTTATAACGGTATTCAGGGTGATGGATGCGGTGAATGCGCTGCCTGCCATCTCAGGGCTAAAGGGTTAACTCATTATTTAAGCAATGCCCAAACTATTATGTCAGACATGAAATCCAAAACACATCTCAGTTAGTCAGAACGTTTTATACCCTATAAACTTCAAGTGCGGCTCGCAGGACAAAAGGCGCTTATTATCACCCCGCGCCGCGGGGCGATAATAAATATCTTAAGTACGGCAGGTATAGTTATCCGGCCTTGTTCTTATATGGTTCCATTCTTTCTCGTAACTCACCTTCTAAAGCTAATGCTTTTTGCGTTTTTAAGTCAATACAGGCAAATGTCGTTAAAGCATCTGCAATAATTTGATTATCACTCCTGCGTATGATTTCCTGAAAAAATGTCCCGCTTTTGTTGCGTAATTCCTGTATCGAAGATTTCACTTCCAGCTCATCCGCAATCACGGCTGGATGACGATAATTAATATTAATATTCACCACAACAAAACCAATATTTTTACGATTTAACCATGCCAACAGGTTATTTTCAGTCAGTAAATCCCAACGGGCTGCTTCCATAAATTCCAAATAGCGGGCGTTGTTCACATGCTGAAAAATATCAATATGATAGCCCCTGACTTTGATCATTGTGCTCATTGCTATTTCTTTCCTTACGCTCATCCGACCAGACAAAAAACAACAATAGCAAAACAATTTAATTACAATAAGGTTTAATGAATAATTCTTGATCAATATCACAGCCCCCTTGATAAAACTGCTGCGAATTCACAAGAGGGCCTAACACTTAGTAAGTTAATTTATCCCGATTTTTTTCTATAAACATAGGTCCAATACCTTGAACTTCCTGTAATTGATCTATTGCGGTAAAAGGGCCATATTTCTCACGATATTCAATAATCGCCTGTGCTTTTTTCACTCCCACTCCATTGAGTTCCTTCGCTAACTGTTCGGCATTTGCAGTATTAATATTAACAAGCTCCTTGCCCTGTATCTGCGGTTCCCCTCCCTCTTTTACCTGACCGTTTTCAATAGTGGCTTTGTCTTTATATTGACCAACAGGTTGTTTCACTATTTTATCAGTAGGTTCATTAGCTGTAGCTGCATGGGATAGCGGTATGCTAAAAAACCATGCCATAACAAATGAATTGAATAATATCCTTAAATATTTCATGTAAATCTCTCCATGTTTTGTTGGTGAAGGAAAGATTGCCACAACAATATTTCTGAGCAACAGGCAAGATTCAGATATGCGAAAGGCCACGAAAGTGGCCTTTTTCAATTACGATTTTGCAAAAATAGATGCGAGCAGCTTCACAATTTTATTCAAGTTGACCAAACTTAATATCCGCATCATCACGTAAATTCATGATGAGTGATTCCAACATAATATTACCTGTCTGGTATTGATAACCCATCATATATTGCTTGAGCTGATCATCTGTAACCAATCCCGGAACAACTTTATCCAATTGGATAAGCACAGCGTTACCCAATTCATCTTGGGCTAATCCATAGACAGGCTTACCCTCTTTAGGATGCGGTAAAGTGAATGCCACATCGATAGCCTGATTAGTTTGTGACAGATGTTTTATCACAGTAGGCTGCTCGAACTGAATTCCTGCTGATTTCAGTGCCTGTTCACCTTTACCTTCTTTCAGATCAGCCAGTAGTTTTTCACTTTCAATCTGAAGCTGTTTTTCCGCTTTTTGGCGTTTCACCAACTCAGTCACCTCAGATTTAGCCTGTTCAAGCGTTTGAATAGTCTCCGGTTTAACATCATCAACACGCAGAATAAAGGCTCTGTCACCTTCAACCGAAATGACATCAGAGTTAACGCCTGTCGCCCCTTTACCATCAATCAAATTGCCAGAGAAAATCGCCTGAACAACTTGATTGAAATTAATGTCAGCCGGAACATGATCGCGATCAAACCAGTCAGTGGTCACGGCCTGATAACCTGCCGCTTTTTCTGCTGCTGCCAACGATTCATTGTCATTCGCGGCGGCATCACTGACTTTTCGCTGTAATACATAAAATGCATCAACTGCTTTTTCCTGCTTAACAATTTGTTCTATTTCCGAACGCACATCCGCCAGTGGCTTGACTTCCTGAGGTTTAATATCATCCAAACGGAAAATGGCATATCCATTAGATAATTTGATCACTTCTGAAAGTTGCCCTTTCTGGGTCAAATTCGCTGATTTAAGCTCATTCGGCAGAGCGCTTTCTTCCATCCAACCCAGATCACCGCCCTTTTGAGCAGAAAATTTGTCGGTCGATTTTTCTGATGCCAATTGACTAAAGTCAGCTCCTTTTTTTAACTCATCCAAAACCGATTTAGCGGCAGCGTCTGAATCCTGTTGAATAAGGCTATACTTCTTCTGTTCAGGTTTAGTGTATTTTGCCAGATTATTTTTATAATACTTTTCAATATCAGCGTCAGATACAGTGACATGATTCAGTTCATTCTCTGCATCCATTTTGATATAACTGACTTTCACTCTTTCCGGCACAGTGAAATGCTGACTATTCGCGTCATAATAGTTTTTCAGCTCTTCATCAGTCACTGTTTGCTTCTCTTCAATTGATTTCAATTCAAGAGTGGCAAAACGCACTGTTCTTTCTTGAAAAAGTAAGGCTGCTTGCTGTTTTATTTCTGTCGGTAACGCAATTTCCGCACCGATAACAGCTTGCTGCAATTGACGATTAATCAGCTCCTGGCGAATCTGCTCTGCCAGACTATCAAGGCTGACGTTTGATTGGGCAAGCCAGTTTAAATATTCCTGATACTTTTTGTTATCAAATTGGCCGTCAGTCTGGAGAAACGGGAGATTACGTATCTCTTGTGCAACCTGATTATCGCTCGCTGATAAACCCAGCTTACGGGCATATTGTTCAATCAAGGTCACATTGATAAGTTTCTCCAATGATTGGTGCCGAAGCTGTTGTAGCCTTTGTTCATCGCTTAACAAAGTTGAAAATTCATCACCCAGCTTCTCCTGTTGAGCATTTTTTTCTTGCAAAAATGCCTGCTCCAGTTGAGCACGACTAATGGTTTGGCCATTCACTTTGGCAGCATAACTACCACTTTCGCTGGACAGGTAACCAGTTACACCTGTCAGCAAAAAAGTCAGGATAATTAGAGCCAACACAATTTTGAGCACAGGACCGTTCGCCGCCGTGCGTAGGTTGTCCATCATAAAGACGTAAAACTCCGCTTTAGTGAAAAAGAAACTGTCATATTACGCTAATTCAAACGTTAAGAGAAAAAAAGCGCACCAATCAATTGATGCGCTTATATTCTAGCCGATCAATATGGGCTAGTCAGTTGAAGTTTATCGCTATAACAAGAACCAGAGCCTGTTTCCTGTTCATTAACCATTAACGGCATCTTTTAAACCCTTTCCAGCCCGGAAAGCAGGTACTTTTGCTGCTGCAATCTTGATTTCCTTACCTGTCTGAGGGTTGCGCCCTGTACGTGCAGCTCGCTCACGCACAGTAAACGTGCCGAACCCCACTAAAGCGATATCATCGCCGCCTTTCAATGCACCAGATACTGAAGAAATGAATGCATCTACTACACGTCCTGCTGCTGCCTTAGAAATGTTGACATCAGCAGCAATTTTGTCGATCAGTTGTGATTTATTCACTCTTATTCATCCCCATTTTAGTTTTACTATCGTAACGGAAACTGATTTATGACAGATAACACGACAGTTATGCCGTCATATCAACCCTTTCCAGTATTAGCAAGAAATCCTAGAACAGCAAAATATTTAATCAGATAATTAGACTAATCTAACTTAATGACACAAAAAAAGGCTGGCAAGTCTGAATTGACTCACCAACCTGAATTTTATGTACAGTTCTTGAGTTAGTTCACTATTTTTGCACTATCTTGCTGATATTACTTTAGCGATACAACTTCTGCGCCAAATGCGGGTTCCTGCAACGCAATAGATAAAACATCTTCTATACGCTTAACGGGATGGATCTCTAAGTCTTGGATCACATTCTGTGGGATTTCTTCCAGATCTCGTTTATTGTCATCCGGGATTACAACCGTTTTTATTCCCCCACGGTGCGCCGCCAGTAATTTCTCTTTCAGGCCACCGATTGGCAGAACTAAGCCACGCAAAGTAATTTCCCCCGTCATGGCCACATCAGCACGAACAGGATTACCCGTCAGACAGGAAACCAGTGCAGTACACATTGCAATCCCTGCACTTGGGCCATCTTTGGGTGTTGCCCCTTCCGGAACATGAACATGGATATCACGTTTTTCATGGAAATCAGCGCTGATGCCCAGCTTATCCGCACGAGCCCGAACGACGGTCAATGCTGCCTGGATCGATTCCTGCATTACTTCGCCCAATGAGCCGGTATAAGTTAATTTACCTTTACCCGGTACACTGGCTGTTTCAATTGTCAGCAAATCACCACCAACTTCTGTCCACGCCAGACCTGTTACCTGTCCAACTCGATTTTCGGTATCAGCACGGCCATAATCCACTCGCTGCACACCCAGATACTCTTTCAAATTATCCGCATTGATTTCGATGTGCTTAAGTTTCTTATCCATCAGTAATCCTTTGACCGCCTTACGACACAATTTAGAGATTTCACGCTCCAAACTACGAACGCCAGCTTCACGAGTGTAGTAACGGATAATGCCAATGATTGCACCATCATCTATAGTCAGTTCGCCTCTTTTCAGGGCGTTACGCTCAATTTGTTTCGGCAACAGATGACGTTTGGCAATATTCAATTTTTCATCTTCGGTATAGCCCGATAGACGAATAACCTCCATACGATCCAACAATGGTGCAGGGATATTCATGGAGTTAGATGTTGCCACGAACATGACATCGGAGAGATCGTAATCAACTTCAAGGTAATGATCGTTAAATGCGACGTTTTGTTCAGGATCAAGCACTTCTAACAATGCCGAAGCGGGATCACCACGCATATCGGATGACATTTTGTCAATTTCATCCAATAAGAACAGTGGATTTTTAACCCCTATTTTGGACATTTTCTGGATTAATTTGCCTGGCATTGAACCAATATAGGTACGACGATGACCACGGATTTCCGCTTCATCACGTACGCCACCCAATGCCATACGCACATATTTACGCCCAGTTGCACGGGCGATAGAACGACCCAATGAGGTTTTGCCCACACCAGGAGGCCCTACCAAGCAGAGTATTGGCCCCTTGAGCTTGCTAATACGGCTCTGTACCGCAAGATATTCAAGAATACGTTCTTTGACGCGTTCCAAACCATAATGGTCGATATCCAACACTTCCTGAGCTTTGACTAAATCTTTTTTTACCTTGCTACGTGCAACCCAAGGAACTTGCACCATCCAATCAATGTAACTACGAACAACCGTTGCTTCGGCTGACATCGGAGACATCATTTTTAATTTCTGCAACTCAGCTTCGGCTTTTTCATGCGCCTCTTTTGGCATCTTCGCGTCTTCGATCTTGCGTTTCAGCGTCTCATATTCATCAGGTGCATCATCCATCTCACCCAATTCTTTCTGAATCGCTTTCATTTGCTCGTTCAGGTAGTACTCGCGCTGGCTTTTTTCCATCTGTTTTTTAACGCGATTGCGGATACGTTTTTCTACCTGTAGCAGATCGATTTCTGATTCCATCATGGCGATCAGATATTCGATGCGTTCAACAATATCAGACATTTCTAAAACTGCCTGTTTATCGTTTATTTTCAAAGGCATATGTGCAGCGATGGTATCTGCCAATTTTGCCGCATCTTCAATACTGTGCAACGATGTCAATACTTCCGGTGGGATTTTTTTATTCAGCTTGACATAACCTTCAAACTGATTAATCGCTGTTCTTATCAGAACTTCTTGCTCACGTTCATCAACGTCAGAGGATTCAGGATACTCAACTTGCGCATAAAAATATTCGCCATTATCCGTCAACGTGGTAATACGAGCGCGCTGCAAGCCTTCAACCAGAACTTTTACTGTGCCATCTGGCAATTTTAACATCTGTAACACAGAAGCCACTGTCCCTACGGAGAAAAGATCATTGACTCCCGGTTCATCAGTAGATGCTTCTTTTTGCGCGACCAACATGATTTGTTTGTCATGCTCCATTGCTGCTTCCAGGCAATGAATCGACTTCTCACGCCCAACAAACAGAGGGATCACCATATGTGGGTAAACCACTACATCGCGCAAAGGCAATACAGGGATTTCTATGCGTTCGGAACGCTCAGGATTCATAGAGCTCTCTCTTCGTTTAGCTTTCGCCAGTTTTAGGAATCTCGTGAAACACGGTTTTCACGAGTTTCACTTCAAAGAATACAAAATATATGGGGACAGGAATCTGACATTCAATAGCCTATGTCTGCAAAAAACAAAATGAGGGAGAACCCCTCATTTGTTTTTTCAATGCGTCTTGATAATCAGCACTTCCTACCCCATTTCTTCACTCACCAGAAACTTGGGCATCCGGCTTGCTATATATCAATAATGGTGTGGAGTTATCTTCGACAACCGTTTCATCAACAACAACTTTCTCTACATGTTCCATCGATGGCAGATCGTACATTGTATCCAGCAAAACACCTTCAACAATTGAACGAAGACCACGAGCACCCGTTTTACGCGCCATGGCTTTTTTCGCTATGGCAGTCAGTGCTTCTTTTCTGAACTCCAGTTCAACACCCTCAAGGTTAAACAGGGCCTGATACTGTTTCGTCAGCGCATTTTTTGGTTCCTGTAGGATTTGAATCAATGCTTCTTCATTAAGTTCAGTCAGCGTTGCTACAACGGGCAGACGGCCGATGAATTCAGGAATTAACCCAAATTTGATCAAATCTTCCGGTTCAACCTGAGACAGCAATTCACCTTCTGTTGCTTTCTCCGATTCACCACTAACTTTAGCACTAAAACCAATACCTGAACTGATATTCAAACGCTGGCTGACAACTTTATCCAAACCAGCAAACGCACCGCCACAGATAAACAGGATCTTGGAAGTATCAACTTGCAAAAATTCCTGTTGTGGGTGTTTACGGCCACCTTGAGGTGGAACCGCCGCCACAGTGCCCTCAATCAGTTTCAACAGGGCCTGTTGAACCCCTTCTCCCGAGACATCACGAGTAATTGAAGGGTTATCAGACTTACGGGAAATTTTATCTATTTCATCAATATACACGATACCACGTTGTGCTTTCTGCACGTCGTAGTCACATTTTTGCAGAAGTTTCTGGATAATATTTTCTACATCTTCCCCAACATAACCTGCTTCGGTCAATGTCGTGGCGTCAGCCATCGTAAACGGAACGTCTAAATAGCGAGCTAATGTCTCGGCCAACAACGTCTTACCGCTACCTGTCGGGCCAATCAACAGAATATTACTTTTGCCGAGTTCCACACCGTTAGTGGCGTCACCATTACGTAGTCTCTTGTAATGGTTATAAACCGCAACTGCTAACACCTTTTTCGCTGTTTCCTGGCCGATAACATAATCATCCAAGTGTTGGCGAATTTCATGAGGAGTAGGCAATGCGCTACGCTCACGATGTGGTACTAGCTCCTTAATTTCTTCGCGAATGATATCATTACATAAATCGACACATTCATCGCAGATATACACTGACGGGCCAGCGATTAATTTCCGTACTTCATGTTGGCTTTTCCCGCAGAAAGAGCAATACAGCAGCTTTCCTGAACCGTCTTTGCGCTTATCTGTCATCAGTCAACCTCACTTTATGAACTGTTATCCCAGTTTGTCTGGCATAACAGAAAAAACGCTGTCATTACTCCACTCCGATTCGTTTAGCGTCAACATCAAGAAACGCTTAGAGAAAGGCTAGCATCGGAGTAATAAAGTAATTATTAATAATTAGTTACGTTGAGTGAAAATACTATCAACCAATCCGTATCCTACAGCTTCCTCGGCTGACAAGAAACGATCGCGTTCTGTATCTCCAATGATTTTCTCAAGTGATTGTCCGGTATGTTTTGCCATCAATTCGTTCATACGAGCTTTAACTTTGAGTATTTCCTGCGCATGAATTTCAATATCAGTCGCCTGTCCCTGGAAACCACCCAGTGGCTGGTGAATCATAACTCTGGAATTTGGCAGACAAAAACGCTTCCCTTGTGCGCCAGCGGTCAGCAGGAATGCTCCCATTGAACAGGCCTGTCCCATACAAATAGTACTCACATCAGGTTTGATAAACTGCATCGTGTCATAAATAGACATACCTGCCGTAATAACCCCACCTGGTGAGTTGATATATAAATGAATATCTTTTTCTGGGTTTTCTGCTTCCAAGAATAACATTTGGGCAACGATCAAGTTCGCCATATGATCTTCAACAGGCCCAGTTAGAAAAATAATACGCTCTTTCAATAAGCGGGAGTAGATATCAAATGCACGCTCTCCACGTGCTGTTTGTTCAACCACCATCGGCACCAAAGACATGTTAGGTGCATATTGATCTTGCTTGCCACTGTATGACATTTCCGTCTCCTAATAGAACTCACGCTGGTGCCATTCATAACTGATTCTACTTGAGATAAGCGATGATGACCATGATCCAAAGTTAACTAACAAGGGAGCCTCCCCCTTCTAAAAAGTAGTAAGCTCTTACATAATAGTAAGAAAGGATATGAGGTTAAATCTGTTTTTTTCAAGAACAATAAAAAAACCCGCAAGCATAGCCTGCGGGTTTACTTCGGTTTGCTTCATTGAGTGCGAGGTTTCATCATCTCAGGCAATCAATAAATGAAACTTATGCCCATTGATTTTGGTTCATAAGATCATTGAAGCCAGTTTCTTTTTCAGAAACTTTAGCTTTGCTCAGAACAAGTTCAACAGCCTGCTCTTCCAGAGCAATGTTGCGAACGCTGTCCATCATTTCTTTGTTTTTACTGTAGTATTCAACAACTTCTTTTGGATCTTCATAAGCTGCCGCCATTTCTTCGATCAACGTAGTCACGCGATCTTCTTCGACTTTCAGCTCATTGCTGCTGATAACTTCGCCTAACAGCAAGCCAACAACAACGCGGCGTTTTGCCTGCTCTTCAAACAGTTCACGTGGCAGTTCGAGAGCCTGTTTTTCGTTGCCGCCAAAACGTTGGGCAGCCTGACGGCGCAGTACATCGATTTCACCATCAACCACTGCCGCAGGCACTTCAATTTCGTTAGCCTTAACCAGACCGTCAAGAACCTGAGTTTTGATGTTGTTACGAACCGCATTTTTCAGTTCACGTTCCATATTCTTACGAACTTCGGCACGCAAACCTTCAACAGTACTATCAGAAATACCAAAACGCTTGATGAACTCTTCAGTCAGCTCTGGCAGTTCACGCTGTTCAACTTTTTTCAGGTTGATCACGAACTTCGCCGCTTTGCCTTTCAGATTTTCTGCATGGTAATCTTCCGGGAAAGTCACATCGATAGTAAATTCTTCACCGGCTTTGTGGCCAACAACACCGTCTTCAAAACCTGGGATCATACGACCCTGGCCCATTGCCAGAACGAAATCGGTTGATTTACCGCCTTCGAACTCTTCACCATCAATGGAACCCGTGAAATCAACAGTGACGCGATCTTCCGCAGTCGCTGCTTCATCGGTTTCTTTCCAAGTTGCCTGCTGTTTGCGCAGTGTGTCCAGCATGTTGTCAACATCTGCATCTTTAACTTCAACAACCGGTTTTTCGACTTCGATTTCTTCCAGACCTTTCAGTTCAATTTCTGGATAGACTTCAAATTCAACAGCGTAAGTGAAGTCTTCGCCTTCTTTAAACTGTTCAGGTTTGTAGCTTGGTGCGCCTGCTGGATTGATTTTCTGCTCAATGATCGCATTGATGAAATTGCGCTGCATCAGATCACCCAGAACATCCTGAAGAACAGAAGCGCCGTAACGCTGCTTAACGATCTTCATTGGCACTTTACCCTTACGAAAGCCGTCGATACGGACTTTCTTTGCTACATTAACCAGTTCACTGTTAACTGCTTTTTCGATATCGGCAGCAGGAACGGTGATTGACACACGACGCCCAAGGCCTTGAGTGGTTTCAACAGAAACTTGCATCTTGTTACCTCAAAAAAATCATAGTGCTCGGTCAACTTCAGAATGACTGTAATGCTTATCACAAGCTAATTACAGTACTCTTTAAGAACCGGGGCGGTCGCATTAAAAAACCGAGAATCCCTGTGATCAGAAGCGTCCCGAAACCATTCTAAAAATTTAGACGCAGCATTATAGCGACGCAGACGGTATGAGTCGAGAATTGCAGACAAAAGCATGCATGATTCGTTGACTTACTATGATAAACGTTGCTCAATGACTACATCACGATATCGTTTATGATGATATTGTTTATGCAATATGCATATATATAAACAAAAATACAGCCCAAAGGCTGCTGGCTAAAATTAAACTGGGATGAATCAAATAAAGATAAACAAGCGATTTGATTACCCTGAAAAATCACAAATTTGACGTCGTTGTACTTCCACCACGACATGCCGGAGAAACCAGAACCGTATCTTCTAGTCCTGTCCACTCCTTTTCCGTATAAGTATGAAGCGCCAAAGCATGTACGCCTTCCTCTAACTCTTTCGCTAAGACACTGTATACGGAACGGTGGCGACTCAGCATTCTTTGTTCAGCAAATTCATTGCTTATGAGAATGATTTTAAAATGGCTTTCAGAACCCGCGGGCACATTGTGACGATAACTTTCATCAATCACTTCCAGATGAGAGGGCTTAAATGCCGCCTGTAACTTTGTTTCTATTTCTTGACGAACCATCCCATTCTCCTAAATCACCAAAGGTTATTTATCAACCACATTATTGATTCTAGTTTATTTCCCATGGTTTATAACATCGGAAAATCATTAAATCCCTTTATGAGGTATTTCCCACTACGTTTAAACCATGTTTCAATCATCAGGGATATGCCGCCACCCATGGCGATGCTATGATTACGGCGTTTATTCTTCCAGTATTAATATTTTGAATATCTGACTCTTGAATTGAGAAAACCCAAATGCTAAAGAAAATATTTATTCCATTACTGACACTTTTCTTTTTAGCTGGATTATCTGGCTGCGCAGACTCAGGCAATACATTGGCCATTGCGCCCAAAATTACCCTGCCGCCAGCCGATCCAACCATGAAAGCGATTACAGTCACTATTAGTGGGGTCGACCAGCGTCCATCTCAAGCCCTGGCCCAAATTAATCGTGATGCACGATTAGTCACATTGGTTCCTTCCCGCGATTTGCGTTTTCTGTTGCAAGAAGTTCTGGAAAAACAAATGGTGGCTCGTGGCTATATGATTGGTTCTCCTGCCAATGCCAATTTGCGGGTCATTGTGAATCAACTCTACGCCAATGTGAAAGAAGGCAGCCTTCGTCACGATATTTCAGCAAAAGCTGAAATCTCTATCATTGCTTATGCTCAAGACGGTAGTCAACAAACCAAAACCTACCGTACTAGCTACAATGTTCAGGGGCCACTGGGGGCAACAAACGCAAAAATTGCTGACGCAGTCAATACTGTCTTATCTGACGTTATCGCAGACATGGCTCAAGATGCGTCAATCAGCACCTTTATCAAGCAAAACGTCCGTTAACAGGATAATGAATAAACTTTCTGCTTAATTCTACAGGATGATATGCAGAAAGTTTTGGGAGGCTCATGACTAACCATCGTTATTTAAACCTATCTGCATTACGCAATTACCGTACCCTTCTATTGCTGGGCTTTGCCTCAGGTCTGCCTCTCGCGCTCACGGCTGGAACGTTACAAGCCTGGATGACTGTCGAAAATGTCGATATCCGAACTATCGGTTTTTTCACTTTGGTTGGTCAGGCTTATGTGTTTAAGTTCCTCTGGGCACCCACAATGGATCGATATACCCCCGCCTTTTTAGGCCGCAGGCGGGGGTGGATGCTCATGACTCAACTGTTACTTATCGTCAGTATTGCAGCAATGGGATTTCTGCAACCCTCTCAGCATTTATGGTGGCTTGCGGCATTGGCTGTGGCTGTTGCATTCTTCTCCGCTTCCCAAGATATTATTTTTGATGCCTATAAAACTGATCTGTTGACAAAGGAAGAGCGCGGAACAGGTGCCGCCATTTCTGTACTGGGCTATCGGTTGGCGATGCTGACTTCGGGTGGACTTGCCTTGCTGCTCGCCAGCTATATTGGCTGGCAACATATGTATTGGGTTATGGCCAGTCTCATGTTGATTGGGGTTTATTCCACGCTCACAGCCAAAGAGCCAAAACTGAATGCCGCACCGCCAAAAACCTTGCATCAAGCGGTATTCGAACCATTATCTGATTTTTTCAGCCGCAACAATGCCTGGCTTATCCTGCTACTGATTGTATTGTACAAACTGGCAGATGCCTTTGCGCTCTCACTCAGCACACCTTTCCTTATTCGTGGCGTGGGCTTCGATCCAGTCGAAGTCGGGATGATTAATAAAACCCTCGGGCTTGCTGCCACTATTGTCGGTGCCTTGTACGGTGGTTATTTGATGCATCGGCTGAGTCTGTTCCGTGCCCTGATGATGTTTGGCATCCTGCAAACCGTTTCAAATTTTGGTTACTGGATACTTGCTGTCACCCCTAAGGATATCTATGTCATGGGAGGGGCGATTTTTCTGGAAAATATCTGTGGTGGTATGGGAACCGCGGCGTTTGTCGCCCTCCTGATGACCTTGTGTAATAAATCATTTTCAGCCACACAGTTTGCTTTACTTTCTGCATTATCAGCCGTTGGCCGGGTTTATGTTGGCCCAGTCGCGGGATGGTTTGCAGAAGCCTATGGTTGGCCAACGTTTTATCTCTTCTCTATAATTATTGGGTTACCCGGGCTTGCATTGTTGCTCGTCTGCCGTAAGACTCTGGATTACACTCAGAAAAATGATAGTTTTCTGCCTCGCACACTCTTTAAGAACGCGTATAAATCCGCCTTTATTATCATGATATTGGCCACCCTGATGTTCACCGTTTGGTTAATGATCAGCTGCGTTTTGTTTATCATCATTCATTTAATTTCTCTGATATGCACGCTATCCCCAGAATATATTATCAATCTGCATAAAGTCAGTGATTGGATATCCCCACTGTTATCCTGGAGTGTCATCATTGGAATTTTAGGTCTTCTTTTAGGAGGAATGTTGGATTATTTGGCTTTAAAGAGAAGTAAGCTCACTTAGTCAATTCTCTCCACTCAATACCTTTTTCATCTCTGCCTGCAACAGAAGGCTGACAAAGTTCAGTTTTCTGTTGCCAGTTTACAGTGACAAACTTCACAAGAAGCGTAAAAAAATTCAATTTTGTGGCCTGAATTACATCTTTTTCAAGGTGAAATTATTTATATTTGAACTAACAAATATTATTATTTGAGCGCATATTATTTCGAACTATTCGAAATATCGTTAACCACCTTAAAACCATATAAAGGGAATTTATGAAAAGACGTATTTTGACACTCACCGCAATTGCCGCTGCCTTAGTTTCTGCTTCAGCCAGCGCGGAATACCAGTGGGGGTTTGGCAATGTCAGCATGAACTACCTTGACTGGAGCAAACATACCACTCATAAAACCGGACAATCCTCACATAAGGATGATTTTGCTTATCTGGAACTGGAAGGTGGGGCAGGATTTAGCTGGGGCGAACTGTATGGCTTCGCGGATTTAGAGAATCCTTTTAACAGCAAAACCGCCCAACCGGGTGATAACCAACGTTACACGTTCAAGACAACCGGCCGTTTCTATCTGGGTGAGACGGGTTTCAACCTTTATGGTCATGTCTATGGAACCTACTCATTACCCGGCAAAGCAAACGGTGGAAACTTCCATGAAGTCAATACACTTTATGGATTAGGCTATAACGCTAATATTGCTGGTCTGTGGTTCAAGCCTTTTGTCGCACTGCATTATGTTGACCAGCCTTTCTATTCAGGAAACAACGGTTATGTCGTAGGCTGGGTTGCCGGATACGATTTCAACCTTTGGGAACAAAAATTCAGTGTGACAAACTGGAATGAAATTGAATTAAACCGCAATCAACGTTACGGCAACGGCGGACGCGAAGGTATCAATGGCGCTATCGCATTATGGTGGACGCCACATCCTTCTTTTACCACTGGCGTTCAATACCGCTATGCGGATAACAAACTGGGCGAAGATTTCTGGCAGGATGGTATTGTTTATAGTGTAAAATATAACTTTTGATAACTAGTTTAATCAATGAGCAGCCTAATGCTGCTCATTAAAACTAATAAATAATAGTTATCCTATCGATAAAAAAGCGTATTTCAGGATTTTCCTTTTTATTTTTATCCTATTTTTTATTTATAAAACAGATAGTTATATAAAATTAATTGTCTATTTTGATTTTTTGGCTAAGATAACCATCCGAAATTAACGTTTTGTTAAATTTAGAATCACATGTGATCCCTCTAGCATAAAAAGCCTACAAGCCAACCTGCTTCTATTACAATTGTTTACACCCCGGTAACCTTACCGTAGAATGCCCACACTGATGAAACGACAATAAAGCTTTTGTTATCTGGGGTCGCTCAATGAGACTTATGAAATACAAAAAAATTATTGGGTTATCGTCACTACTCACAGCCACTTTAATGTTAGGTGGTTGCGATATGGTATTGATGAATCCCAAAGGTGCGATCGGCGTCGAACAAAAAACGCTGATACTAACAGCGTTTGGCTTGATGCTGATCGTTGTTATTCCGGCTATTGTAATGGCAATCATTTTTGCCTTACGTTACCGGGAAGCCAATAAATCTGCAACTTATCGTCCAAACTGGGCACACTCAAATAAAATTGAGCTTGTCGTTTGGACAGTGCCTATCCTGATTATCATCACGTTGGCGACGATTACATGGAAAACGACGCATGAGCTCGATCCATATAAGCCATTGGACAGTGATGTGAAACCGGTGACGATTGAAGTGATTTCCCTTGACTGGAAATGGCTATTTATCTATCCGGAACAGGGTATCGCAACGGTAAACAAAATTGTATTCCCGAAAGATGTGCCAATTAATTTCAAAATCACCTCAGACTCTGTGATGAACTCTTTCTTCATCCCACAGTTGGGTGGTCAGATTTATGCAATGGCGGGTATGCAGACAAAACTGCACTTAATTGCTAACTCAGCGGGTAAATACGACGGGTTCTCAGCAAGTTACAGTGGTCATGGCTTCTCTGGCATGAAATTCACTGCAACAGCAACTGATGATCGCGCAGGTTTTGAAGCGTGGGTGCAGAAAGTTAAAGCCTCACCTAAAACCCTGGATACCGTGCAAGCATTCAATGCGTTGGCTAAACCTAGCCAAAACAACCCTGTTGAATACTTCTCAAGCGTGAAACCAAAACTGTTCCAAGAGACTATCGCCAAATTCATGGGTGACATGGGCCACGGCGGTATGCATGGCATGGCAAGTCATGGCAAAACAGAACATGGTGAAGCTGCGGGTCATAATATGAATATGAGTCAGCTGGCTCATTCAGGTGTTGAGGAATAAAAGCATGTGGGGAAAATTAACACTGGATGCTGTCCCATTGCATGAACCCATTATTGTGGTGACATTGCTTGGGATCTTGCTTGGGGGACTGGTCGTTGTCGGTTCCTTGACTTATTTCCGTAAATGGAAATGGCTCTGGAGTGAATGGTTAACCAGCGTTGACCATAAAAAAATTGGTGTCATGTACATCGTCGTTGCCATGGTGATGATGCTCCGTGGTTTCGCTGACGCCATCATGATGCGTGGACAGCAAGCCTTGGCTTCCGCGGGTGAAGCCGGTTTCCTGCCCCCGCACCATTATGATCAGATCTTCACCGCTCACGGCGTTATCATGATCTTCTTTATGGCGATGCCTTTCGTTGTCGGCCTGATGAACATTGTTGTTCCTCTGCAAATCGGCGCACGCGACGTTGCATTCCCATTCCTGAACTCTCTGAGCTTCTGGCTATTTGTTGTCGGCGTCGCGCTGATCAACATCTCTCTGGGGGTGGGTGAGTTTGCACAAACGGGTTGGTTGGCTTATCCGCCGCTATCCGGTCTGGAATATAACCCCGGCGTTGGGGTCGATTACTGGATATGGAGTCTTCAGCTCTCCGGTGTCGGTACCTTGCTGACAGGGGTTAACTTCTTCGTGACCATCCTGCGCATGCGTGCACCAGGCATGTCCATGATGAAACTCCCTGTCTTCACTTGGGCTTCACTGTGCACCAACGTACTTATTATTGCTGCGTTCCCAATCCTGACAGTCACCATCGCGTTGCTCACTCTGGATCGTTATCTGGGCACCCATTTCTTTACCAACGATATGGGCGGCAACATGATGATGTACATCAACCTGATTTGGGCTTGGGGCCATCCTGAAGTTTACATTCTGGTGCTGCCTGTCTTTGGTATCTTCTCCGAAGTCACGGCAACCTTCTCGAAAAAACGCCTGTTTGGTTATACCTCACTGGTGTGGGCGACAATCGTGATTACCATCCTGTCGTTCATTGTCTGGTTGCACCACTTCTTTACCATGGGTTCCGGCGCGAACGTCAACGCCTTCTTTGGTATCGCCACGATGATTATCTCCATCCCAACCGGGGTTAAGATCTTCAACTGGCTGTTCACCATGTACCGTGGCCGTATCGAATTCAAAACCCCAATGCTGTGGACGGTTGGCTTCCTGGTTACCTTCTCCATTGGTGGTATGACAGGGGTTCTGCTGGCAGTTCCTGGTGCTAACTTCGTTCTGCATAACAGTCTGTTCCTGATCGCTCACTTCCATAACGTGATCATTGGTGGTGTGGTATTCGGCTGCTTCGCAGGTACAACTTACTGGTTCCCGAAAGCATTTGGCTTCACGCTGAATGAAAAATGGGGCGTCCGTGCATTCTGGTTCTGGATCACCGGTTTCTTCGTTGCCTTTATGCCACTGTACGCATTGGGCTTCATGGGAATGACCCGTCGCCTGAGCCAAGATATCAACCCAGAATTCCACCCACTGCTGGTTGTTGCCGCAGGCGGCGTTGTCTTAATCGCCTTAGGTATTCTGTGTCAGATTATCCAGTTTTACGTCAGTATCCGCGACCGTGACCAAAACCGCGACCTGACTGGCGATCCGTGGGGTGCCCGTACTCTGGAATGGTCAACTTCATCTCCACCGCCGTTCTATAACTTTGCCGAAGTTCCACACATCCAGACTCGTGATGCATGGTGGGATATGAAAGAAAAAGGCACTGAATATAAGCGCCCTGCTAAATATGAAGAAATTCATATGCCTAAAAACACAGGTGCAGGCGTGATCATCAGCGCATTTTGTCTGACATTAGGCTTTGCTTTGATCTGGCATATCTGGTGGATGGCTATCGCAAGTTTCGCAGGTATCGTCATCAGCTGCATCGTGAAAAGTTTTGACGAAGACGTTGATTACTACGTCCCTGTCGCTGAAGTCGAAAAAGTTGAGAATCAGCGTTACGAAGAACTGAGAAAGGCAGGTGTGAAATAATGTCGACTCAAACCCTTAACAACACAGCCGCCCATGACGCTCATGGGCACCACGATACAGGGGCTAACAAAGTCTTTGGCTTCTGGATCTACTTGATGAGTGACTTGGTTCTGTTTGCAAGTCTGTTCGCGACCTATGCAGTGCTGGTTAATGGCACTGCCGGTGGCCCATCCGGTAAAGATATTTTTGAACTGGATTTTGTTCTGGTCGAAACCTTCCTGCTGTTGTTCAGTAGTATTACCTATGGTTTCGCCATGCTGAACATGAACAAAGGTAAAGCGGGTCAGGTTAACCTGTGGCTGTTCATTACCTTCTTGTTTGGCCTTGGCTTCGTTTCAATGGAAGTTTACGAGTTCCATAAACTGATCACTGAAGGCTATGGCCCTGACCGCAGCGCATTCCTGTCTTCCTTCTTTGCACTGGTTGCCACTCACGGTCTACACGTCACCTTCGGCCTGATTTGGATCATCACGCTGATGGTTCAGGTTTCACGCCGTGGTCTGACTGACGTGAACCGTACGCGTCTGAACTGCCTGAGCCTGTTCTGGCACTTCCTTGACGTCGTATGGATTTGTGTATTTACTATCGTTTATCTGATGGGAGCGATGTAATGAGTCATCCAAATACTTCTCATTCCGGCGCCAGCCACGGTAGTTTCAAAACCTATATGATTGGTTTTGTACTGTCAGTTATCCTGACCGTGATCCCATTCTGGATGGTGATGGAAGGTACAGCTTCACACAGCACAATTTTGGTGACAGTCGTTGCCATGGCTGTTATTCAGGTTTTTGTTCATTTCATCTACTTCCTGCATATGAATACATCATCTGAAGAGCGTTGGAATCTCCTTGCCTTACTATTCACATTACTGGTCATCGCTATCGTTGTTGTTGGCTCCCTGTGGATCATGTACAACCTGAACATCAATATGATGGTTGATTAAGGGTTGATTTGAATGATTAAGCAATACCTGCAAGTGACCAAACCAGGAATTATTTTCGGAAATCTAATTTCTGCGATTGGTGGTTTTCTACTCGCTTCCAGGGGCGTGATAGATTACCCCTTGTTCTTTGCAACGATGGTCGGGGTATCGCTGGTGGTAGCATCAGGTTGTGTATTCAACAACTATATCGACCGCGATATTGACCGTATCATGGAAAGAACAAAAGAAAGGGTCCTTGTGAAAGGGCTTATCGATCCGAAAATCAGCCTGATTTACGCCTCAGTGTTAGGTATTGCTGGCATCGTGCTGCTCTATGTAGCAGCCAATGCCTTAGCAATGCAGTTAGCTCTCATTGGGTTCATCATTTATGTTGGGGTGTATAGCCTCTACATGAAAAGAAAATCTGTTTATGGCACGCTGGTTGGTAGCTTGTCAGGCGCAGCTCCTCCCGTGATCGGTTACTGTGCAGTAGCGGGACATTTTGACACAGGCGCGTTGATCTTGTTGTTGATCTTCAGCTTGTGGCAGATGCCCCATTCTTATGCCATTGCTATTTTTCGGTTCAAAGATTATCAAGCGGCCAATATTCCAGTATTACCCGTGATTAAAGGTATTTCCGTCGCGAAAAACCATATCACTCTGTATATTCTGGCCTTTATGATTGCCACCTTGATGCTGGCCATCAGTGGTTATGCCGGTTATAAATACCTTATCGTCGCTACCGCAGTGAGTATCTGGTGGCTGGGTATGGCATTATCAGGTTATAAAACCTCCAATGACCGTATTTGGGCCCGTAAGCTATTTCTGTTTTCTATCGTCGCTATTATGTCATTAAGCGTCATGATGTCTGTAGATTCAGCAGCATCGCCAGAAAACCTCCTGACTTACGTCTGGTAATCTTTAGATGGCAGGGTAAACCCTGCCATCTTTTTCCTTTCCTTTATCTCTATTCAATGACAACTTATTCGGTTGCAAACGCTGCTTTTCCGTTTGCCTCTCACTTAATTGAAATGTCATATCAGATTTTTTTGAGGTATCCGTGAACGATAATAAAATGACTCCGCTTGAACTTCGGGCGACATGGGGCTTAGGTTCCGTTTTCTCTCTGCGCATGTTAGGCATGTTCATGGTTCTGCCTGTTCTGACGACCTATGGCTTAGAATTACGTGATGCGACAGAAGCGCTTATCGGCATTGCCATCGGTATTTACGGCTTAACACAGGCAATATTCCAGATCCCCTTTGGGCTACTTTCAGACAAAATTGGCAGAAAGCCTTTAATCATCGGCGGGCTTCTCATTTTCGTATTAGGCAGTCTTATTGCCGCCTTAAGCGACTCTATTTGGGGAATTATTATTGGCCGCGCCTTGCAAGGCACAGGTGCCATATCCGCCGCTATCATGGCACTACTTTCAGATCTGACTCGTGAGCAGAATCGAACAAAAGCCATGGCATTTATCGGCATTAGCTTCGGTATCACCTTCGCTTTTGCGATTGTTGTCGGCCCGATTATTACCCACCAAATCGGTTTAAATGGCCTGTTTGGCGCCATTGCACTCCTTGCCGGTTGCGGTATTTTTATCACACTGTTTGCTGTGCCGAGTACACATAAACATTTGCTCAATCGCGAATCAGGTATCGCACGCGGCAGCTTCAAAAGGGTGCTTTCAGATCCTCAACTCATAAAACTCAATTTTGGTATTCTCTGCCTGCATACCTTATTGATGTCGAGCTTTGTTGCCCTTCCCCTGATTATGGAAAAAGTGGGCTTTCCTCCACAACAACACTGGAAAGTGTATTTAATTACCACCCTGATCTCTTTTGTCGCTGTTCTGCCCTTCATTATTTATGCAGAAGTAAAACGTCGCATGAAGCAGGTATTTTTGCTGTGTATCGCACTGCTATTCATTGCGGAAGTCGTTTTGTGGTCTCAGGGTTCACATCTTTGGGGGATCTTTGCCGGCATTCAAATTTTCTTCCTTGCGTTTAATATTATGGAGGCTATTTTGCCTTCACTGATCAGCAAAGAAGCACCGGCGGGTTATAAAGGCACTGCGATGGGCGTTTACTCCACCAGCCAATTCCTTGGCGTTGCTTTGGGAGGCAGCCTTGGAGGAATGCTTTATGAATGGCAAGGCGCATCCTTCGTCTTTATGGGAGGCATCGCGCTGACGACATTCTGGTTTATTGTCAGTCTGACATTACGGCAACCGCCCTATGTCAGCAGTATTAGGATCATTTTGCCGGAGCAACTGAGCACTCCTAAGATTTTAGCGAAAAAGCTATTGGCGCAAGCCGGGGTAAAAGATGTCGTTATTGCACCCGAAGAGCTCAGTGCCTATATCAAAGTCGATACCAAACTGACCAATCGCGAGCAGTTAGAACAGCTTGTCTTATCCCATAAATAGCCCGCGCTATTTGTCACAAGTACGGTTGTCACAAGTACGGTGTTGGCAAACACCGTACTATTATTGATAGATTAATCGCGGAAATTCGTAAATTGGAAGGGCTGCCCCAATTCTGCGCCGCGAATCAATGCAATAACCCCTTGCAAATCATCGCGCGCCTTGCCAGTTACCCGCACTTGCTCACCCTGAATCTGGGCTTGTACTTTCAGCTTGCTGTCTTTAATCAGCTTCACAATTTTTTTCGCTAATGGCGTCTCAATACCTTGCAGCAAAGTCGCTTCTACACTGTAGGTTTTGCCGCTATGAACCATATTTTCAGAAACATTGAGTACCGCACCATCAATTCCACGTTTAGCAAATTTTTCACGCAGAATATCGACCAGTTGGTTCACCTGAAAATCAGATTCACTGGCAATTTTGATCGATTCATTCTTTTCATTTAATTCAAAACTTGCATTGACGTTGCGGAAATCCCAACGGCTGCTTAACTCCCGCTGTGCATTTTCTACTGCATTACGCACTTCCGGCATCTCAACTTCAGAAACAATATCGAATGATGGCATTGCCCGTCACCTCCTGCTAATCAATAAATCGGCATGATAACCGCTTTCTATTATTGGCAAAAGCTCTATACTCGGGAAGCTCAGCGATCTTTTCGAAATTATCCTATTTCGGGATCAATTAGCGTTAATGACGATCGGGGTTCCCCATGAAAGCGTCCCTCAAGGAAGAAATATGAAAATAACCGTTCTTGGCTGTGGTGCGATAGGTAAACTGTGGCTTGCCGCCCTATCCCAACAAAATCATCATGTTCAGGGATGGTTAAGAGTTCCACAGCCTGTTATTTCCGTCCAGATCGAAAACTTTAATGGACAGGTCTTTAAACAACAATTTCCCGCCAATAACGAAAAACACCTTGCTGAAAGCAAATTACTCCTCGTTTGTTTAAAAGCATGGCAAGTTTCTGATGCGGTTAATCATATTGCTGACAAACTTTCCCCTCATTGCCCAATCCTGTTATTGCATAATGGAATGGGAACCCAAGAAGAGTTCGCGCCGTTGCCCAACCCGATTTTACTGGGTGTGACCACCCATGGTGCCTATCGAAAAAACGGCATTGTGCACTATAAGTCACAAGGCATGACTCACATTGGAGCCATCACTGCCAATGCTAACAAATTCAGCAATCTGGCCGATGTTTTACACTGCGCCTTGCCCGATGTCGCCTGGCACAATGAAATACAGGCTGTCAGTTGGATGAAACTTGCCGTTAACTGTGTCATTAACCCACTCACCGTCATCTATGACTGCAAAAACGGTGAATTACGGCATCATCATGCACAAATTCAGGCACTCTGTGATGAAATTTATCAAGTGATGAAGCATGACAATATCCATACCACCCAACAAACGCTGGTTGATTATGTTATGAACGTCATTGAGCAAACTGCTGAAAATTACTCATCCATGCTGCAAGATATACGGGCACAGCGGCATACAGAAATAGACTACATCACTGGCTTTTTAATGCGTCGGGCCCGTGTTCATGGTTTGCCAATCACAGAAAATATCAATGTTTATCATTACATTAAGCGCAAAGAGGAAGAATATAAGCACCTCAGCCCTTATTTGCCCCGCTCACGGCAGTGAAGACATTGAGGCCATCACGACGATAGAGGGACACAGGCTGCCTGCCGGATCGGTTCCGTAAGCAGCCCTATGCTTTATGACAAATTAGACAAATTAAGGCCGATACACCTTCACGTTATCGAAGCCTTGTTCACGCAGATAAAGTGCCTGTAAACGGCTCATCACACCACGTTCACAATACAGCAGATAGGTTTTTTCTTTCGGCAGATCGCCAAACTGAGTGCTCAGTTTATAGAAAGGCAATGACTGAATTTCAATACCTTCTATATTTAACGGACGATCATCCTGTTCATCAGGGGAACGGATATCCAGCAACACGTCCTCAGAGGAAAGTGCCGATACCATTTCCACTTCTACCACTTGCTCACTGGTTTGCTCGGCAATCTGGCGAATATCCAGATTCTGGGCTTCACGCACGACCCGCTCTAAAATCTCAAAGTCAAAATGGTTTTCTTCTGCTTCAATTTTGGCTTTAACCGCTTTCACGGTCGGGCTTTTTGATATCACACCACAAAATTCTGGCATCGTGCGGGCAAAATCTTCGGTGCCAATCTCACGCGCCAGCTTAATAATGTGTTCTTTATCATGAGAAATCAGGGGACGGAGGATCAGCGTATCGGAGGCATTATCGATCAACCTTAAGTTAGTCAAAGTCTGGCTGGATACCTGCCCCAAGGCTTCCCCGGTGACGATCGCCTGCACCCCGTAGCGCTCTGCAATTTGAGACGCTGCCCTGACCATCATTCTTTTCAGCACAACCCCCATCTGGCCGTCATCCACTTTTTCCAGAATTTCAGCAACAACTGGTTCAAAATCGACCGCAACGAAGCGGACTTTGTGTGAACTGCCAAACCGGTTCCACAAATAATGGGCAACCTGCTTGACGCCAATCTCATGAGCGGAACCACCAAGATTAAAGAAACAGTAGTGCACACGGCAGCCACGACGCATCAACATATAACTGGAAACACCGGAATCAAAGCCACCGGAGATCAATGACAGCACATCTTCCTGCGTACCGATAGGAAAACCGCCAATTCCTTCATAACGGGCTTTCACCAGGATCAGCGTGTCCTGATCAATTTCCAGATTCACCGTCACATCAGGCTTGGTCAGTTTCACTTTGGCTGATTCGATATGTTGGTTCAGCCCGCCACCGACATAACGCTCGACTTCATTAGAGGTAAAGCTGTGTTTACCACGGCGTTTTGCGCGCACACAAAATGTTTTACCGTGCAGTAAATGGCCATAGGTTTCGTAGGTTTGCTCAAAGATATGATGTAGATCACGAAAATCCCGCTCTTCTACTTGCAGGATATGGTGAATACCGGGAATACGTGTCAGTGCGTCACAAATTTCGGCATCGAGGTTATCATTCTTGACCCGTACTTCGATATTATCCCAATGACGAACAACAGCAATGCCTTCGCCAAATGTTTTCAATACATTGCGGATATTGCTGGCAAGAATTTTAATAAAACGCAACCGGACGGTCTGGCTCTTGATCGTAATTTCTGGGAATAATTTAATGATAAACTTCATAGTAAGATATAGTAGTCATTCAATGTTGAACTATCACAAACAATATCAATGATTGTTCTTAAATGTTCAGTTGGATAGGGCGCAGAGTATAACATCATCTCGCTATATCACCCGTAAAAAATCACCCGTAAAAAAACAGCGGTAACGCATGATTTATTTTTCTTGGTGTAGTAGGGTACTGGGCAAGTCTGTAACGAACTTGCTTTGCTGTAATTCGTTAAATAACCATAAGTTAAGTCATTATGTCTAAAGCAAATCAAACATCAGCAACTGAACAAATGCCGACATTCGAGACCTCTCTCAAAGAGCTGGAAGAAATTGTGATTCGGCTGGAATCCGGAGAACTCCCTTTAGAAGATGCGTTGAATGAATTTGAACGTGGTATTCAACTTGCAAGACAGGGGCAGAAAACGCTGCAACAGGCGGAACAACGAGTGCAAATTTTATTGAATCATGATGCACAATCGCCACTTGATGAATTTTCTTCCGATGCTGAGTAAATTTATGTCCGAACAATATAAGACGCCTTTGGAAGCGCAATCTTTTGCAGAAAGATTACTCTCTTGTCAGCAACATATTAATGACAAGCTGCTGGCAACATTTTCTGCATTGCCTTTTTTAAACAGCCCATTAGGCACAGCCATGCAGTATGGTGCGGTACTGGGTGGAAAGCGGCTGCGCCCATTTTTAGTTTACAGCGTGGGGGAAATATTTGGCCTCCCCAAACAGAGTCTTGACGCCGCCGCCCTCGCAGTAGAGTGCATCCATGCCTATTCATTGATCCATGATGATTTACCTGCAATGGATAACGACGATTTACGTCGCGGGCAGCCTACCTGCCATATCAAATTTGGTGAAAGTCAGGCTATTTTAGCCGGTGATGCCTTACAATCACTGGCCTTTGAAATTCTGGCAAAACAGGACATGCCCAATGTTGCCCTATCCGATCGCCTTTCCATGATCGCTGAATTGGCAAGCGCCAGCGGGTTTGCCGGCATGTGTGGTGGGCAATCACTGGATTTGGAAGCCGAAGGTAAACAGATCGACCTTGCCTCGCTGGAACAGATCCACAGGCATAAAACCGGGGCATTAATACGTTCAGCCGTCCGGTTGGGCGCTTACAGTGCGGGGCAACGTGGCCGTGAAGTATTGCCTTTACTGGAGCAATACGCCCAAGCCATTGGTCTGGCATTCCAGGTACATGATGATATTCTGGATGTCATTGGCAATACAGAAGTGATTGGAAAACGTCAGGGCAACGATCAGCAACTCGGCAAAAATACCTACCCGGCTTTATTAGGGTTGGAACAAGCCCAGGAAAAAGCCCAGGAGCTGTATGAAGAAGCGCTTGCCGCCCTGACAGAACTGGAAAAATTGTCATATAACACCGCAATCTTAAAAAAACTGGCTGGTTTTATCATTGAGAGAAACAGCTAAAAAAGTCGGTCACATTAATTCCCGAATTCACCCTCAACCAATTTCTAACGGGTATAGCATTTTATACAGGCATAGCATGAGCATTGATATAGCGAAATATCCAACATTGGCATTGGCGGAAACTCCAGAAGAGCTTCGCCTGCTACCCAAAGACACCTTGCCAAAGTTATGCGATGAACTGCGTCAATTTTTGCTGAACAGTGTCAGCCGCTCCAGTGGTCACTTTGCTTCCGGCCTTGGCGCTATCGAATTAACCGTCGCACTCCATTATGTTTATAAAACGCCCTTTGATAATTTAGTCTGGGATGTGGGTCATCAGGCCTACCCACACAAAATTTTGACCGGACGTCGTGATCGCATTAATACCATTCGCCAAAAAAATGGCCTTCATCCCTTCCCCTGGCGAGAAGAAAGTGAATACGACACCTTATGCGTCGGTCACTCATCCACTTCCATCAGTGCGGGCTTAGGGATGGCGATTGCGGCCAAACACGAAGGCAAAGGCCGCAAGACCGTATGTGTCATCGGGGATGGCGCCATTACCGCGGGTATGGCGTTTGAAGCCATGAACCATGCCGGGGCTATCGACCCTGACATGTTGGTGATCCTCAATGATAATGAAATGTCTATCTCTGAAAACGTCGGCGCATTGAATAACCATCTGGCACAAATTCTGTCAGGCAAGCTGTATACAACGCTACGCGAAGGCGGTAAAAAAGTGTTTTCCAACCTGCCGCCAATCAAAGAGTTATTGAAAAAAACAGAAGAGCACCTGAAAGGCATGGTGGTTCCCGGAACGCTGTTTGAAGAGCTTGGCTTCAACTATATCGGGCCGGTTGATGGTCATGACGTACTGGCGCTGACCCAGACGCTGAAAAACATGCGTGAACTGAAAGGGCCACAATTCCTGCATATCATGACGAAAAAAGGCCGGGGTTATGCGCCAGCGGAAAAAGATCCCATCAGTTGGCATGCCGTCCCCAAATTTGATCCCGCGACTGGTTCCTTGCCAAAAAGCGCAGAGACTCGCCCGACATTCTCCAAGATCTTCGGTGACTGGCTGTGTGAACAAGCCGCGCATGATAAGAAATTGATGGCGATCACTCCGGCCATGCGGGAAGGTTCCGGCATGGTGCGTTTCTCCCGCGAGTATCCTGAGCAATACTTTGATGTCGCGATTGCCGAACAGCATTCCGTCACGTTTGCCGCAGGTCTGGCCATTGGCGGTTACAAGCCTGTCGTCGCCATTTACTCCACCTTCCTGCAACGCGCTTATGATCAGGTGATCCACGATGTCGCCATCCAAAACCTGCCGGTCTTGTTTGCCATCGACCGTGGCGGCATCGTCGGCGCAGATGGTCAAACCCACCAAGGGGCATTCGATCTCTCTTTCCTGCGTTGTATCCCGAATATGGTCATTATGGCGCCCAGCGATGAAAACGAATGCCGCCAGATGCTGCATACCGGATATCATTACCAAGCAGGCCCGGCGGCTGTCCGTTATCCTCGTGGAACAGGCACCGGCGCTGAACTTCAACCGCTGGAAACGCTCCCCATCGGCAAGGGTGTGATCCGCCGTCGGGGAGAACGCATTGCAATCCTTAACTTTGGCACATTATTACCTTATGCACAGCAAGCGGCTGAAGCCCTGAATGCAACAGTTGTGGATATGCGTTTTGTCAAACCGCTGGATAAAGAACGGGTACTGGAAATGGCCGCCAGCCATAACTTACTGGTGACTTTGGAAGAAAATGCCATCATGGGCGGTGCCGGCAGTGGCGTTAACGAATTGCTGATGCAGGAAAAGTTATCCATTCCCGTATTGAATTTGGGTTTACCCGATTACTTTATCCCGCAAGGAACACAACAAGAGCTTTATGCTGATCTCGGACTCGATGCAGCGGGTATTCAACATCATATCGAAAAATATCTGGCTAAATAATCTTTAATCATGGATGAATGTTTAATAGAAACATTCATCTATTTTTTCTATTTCAAATATATTCGTCGTATTGCAACACGCTTTTATTATTTCTCCGCATCGCGGGGAGATAATAAGCAACTTTCATTTTACGATCTGCAACTTGAAGTTTATCGGGTAGAACTCCTAATTATAATGTTACATGCCGCGATGAAACACTTTCTTGAAACACTCGCAATAAATGATAAACAACTTTATCATCGAGCAAGCAATGTTCGGCAAATATCTCCTACAAACGCGGCATTTCGGGATCTATTGCTGGTCACTTTCCGGCAACTTCCGCAATAACCAGTGAGCTAATCATAATGTCAAATCAGGAAAATAGTTTGAATTTGCGTTGGTCCAGCCTTAATGGCTTACTGATCGTCAGTGCCCGATTCGTCTCTGATTTTGGCGCGTTCCTGAATATGGTGGCACTCTCCACCTACGTTTATCTGCTCAGTAACAGCGTCATGCACGTCAGTCTATTTCTCGCCTGCCGTGTTGCCGGTGGTATCATCGCCAGCTTGATCGGAACGCCGTTTTTCAGACGATTTGCGGGAAGATGGCCGCTGGTCTTTTTTGATCTGGTGCGGGTTATTTTGCTGTCCCTACTATTGCTGATCCCCACATCGCAGCAACTGCTGATCTTACCGATAATCGCCTTCGGTATTGGTTTAGGCAATTCAATGTTTGCTATCGGGCTAAACAGCCAATTACCCTATTGGGTACACGCCTCACAACGCATATCAACCAACTCCTGGCTCACCTCCGTTGCGGCCACGGGGGCAGTATTCGGCAGTCTGGTATCGGGATTGCTGGTCGCAAGCAGCGGTTATGAAACAGTATTTACCGTCAATATCATGACTTACCTGCTGGCAGCGATCCTGATTATGCCCCTGCGTTTCCTCTCTTTGCCTGAGCAAAAAACACCAAGAGAACTTGGTAACGAATGGCGTGAATTGCGCCACGGCCTGCGCGGTGCCCCCATGCTGGCGGGCATGTTATTTCTCAGCCTGGCCGACACACTGGGCAGTGCCGCCCATAACGTCGGTTTTCCCATCATTTCGAAACTCCTTACTCCTGATAATGCCAGTACTACCATGGGATTACTGCTGGCGACATGGGCAATAGGGAAATTCAGCGGTGCACGATTGGCGAGCTACTTGCTACGCAGCCGCAATCTGTTAAAGATGGAAAAACTGTTCTTTGTCGGCGTCGCTCTGATGTCAACCGGATTTATCCTCACATTCCAACAAAGCAGCGTATTCTGGTTACTCCTGTTTGCCGTCTGGGCAGGAATCGGGGATGGGATCGCAGAAGTCAGCCTGATATCACGAGCACAAAGCGAACCAGAAAATTTACGTCTGCCGATTTTCAGTTTGCTGACGCTATTGCAAATGACAGGCTTTGGGATAGGAATGCTGCTGGTCGCTTCCTTTTACGTCTGGCTGCCGCCTTCCATCGTAATCCTGATATTCCACGGCTTGCCGTTGACGGTATTAGTGCTGGTTTTATTGTGGGTACGGAGTTTAACCACAAACAATATGTAATTTTTGGTAAGTAAACCAATGAAATAATTTGCACTTTTGTTATAATGACGGACATGCTAATAAACCCACTGACTGCTTCTACTCATGAAATCAAAGATAGTGCTTTCTGAACCTGAACGAATTACGTTGCAACAACTTGCTTTGAATCATCAGCATCGGGACGTCCGTACGCGAGGAACAGGTTTGCTCATGCTGGGCAGAGGATTAAAACCGCGCCAGATCGCCACTGAGACCGGGTGCAGTGTCCGGGTTGTCTATAACTGGGTTCACACCTGGCATCACCTCGGTATCGCGGGTCTGTTGGGTGGCCATGCCGGAGGCCGGTATCCCGCCATGACACCGGC
>NZ_JAQRFJ010000027.1:0-45337 GCF_028599065.1 Xenorhabdus sp. PR6a
CCAGTAATAAGGCATTTAACGGGGTTTTGGTTTCACTGACGGTGGGAAGCCACAAGTCCGTTCAGGCAAAACCCGTAGATTTCAAACCGGAACAGATATCGCCAATAAACGTTCAACCAACAAAATCGATATTGGTAAATGAATCTTATACCCTTACCGTCACTGTCAAGGATGCTACTGGTCAAAAATTGGAACTGGGTAAGACAGTTAACTGGACGATAATCGATGCTCCCCATAAGGAGGCGGTAACGCTTGATCCGGTAACGAGTACCAGCAACACGAATGGTGAAGCGGTCACAAAATTAACCAGTACTCAGGTTCAGAAAGTGACTGTACAAGCCTCCGTGGATGGGGTTGGCGCTCAGGAGACCACGGTAGATTTTACCTCTCCGCCAGTGGATTTTGAAATCAACAGTGTTGAGGTTTATGGCGTTGACAGAAACGGGACATGGAAAGACCCTAAAGACCCTCTGGAAAAGTTTGATCCGAGCAATCCATTGACTGGTGATGAGAAAGGGAAAGGTAGATATATATATAGGGCGAAGATTTCGCATAAAGGCAGCACAAAGATACTTGATAAATATCCATTCAATAAGGTGCAATGGACTCGTGAGAGCCAGATTAACACAACAGATTTACCTGAACCTAAACCTGTTTCATTGAAAACAGATGATAAAGGCTATTTATATGCAACATTAGACAGTCATGTTGGGGTTTATAAAGAGATTAACGTGACATTAACAATACCGACTCAAAAAGGAGGGAATGAGATTCAGAAGACAAATAAGGATAATTCAGTGACTTTTGCTGCTGTTTCTCAACCAGCAGTGCTGTATGTCTATAATCAATTTAATCCAAGTGTTAATAAAACTTTTTCTGAACCCGGTCCATATAATTATTTCTCCAGCCTATACGCTGAATTAAGAGATCCAAACTCAAAAAAATCGTTTGATAAAAACGAAATCACTTATTCTTCTAAAGCACCACCGGTCACGGACTATCTTGGGTTTATTAGATATGGTGTCAATAACAAAGGCCCTATAGTGGCAAGAGGACTAGGAAAAGTAACGATAGAAGCCAATATTAAAAAGTCAGATGGAAGACACTTATTATACGAATATAATTTAAATATTCGAAGCTATGTTGATGGTTATAGTTATGTTAACTTAAATGATCCATATCAGACTGTTAACAGTGGCACTAATTGTGATAATTATCAGCCAAATGCAGGTGATGCGATTTACCATGATATTAACATACAAGATCTTAAAATTTCTTACGGACCAACAACGTTCAGTAGCGAATTTAACAATCTTTATGCATGGGGGTTATTTGATGCGATCAAGCCAATACCCCAAAATAAAGCTAAAATTAAAGCCAAAGATACACGAGCAAGAAATAATTATGTTATCTATGATGTTATTACCGATACTATTGATACAGATCCTTACAGTAAAGGTGTATTAGTTTGTAAATATAATTAAACACCGTTACAATAAAACACCTTAACCATGGTGTTTTATTAGTCAAACTTATTATTAACAATCAACCCTAACAAAACTTAGTAGGCTATATCTATTTTTGGATATAGCCACTAGAATATAAAACCAAAAAAACGAACGCTCCCCACCCGTTTCTCTCTAAACAAATCCACTAATGGTTTATTTTTAGCATTTAAAACTTGATGCAGATAATCGATAGGAAAAAGTTATCACCTGATAACCTTTTCTCATTATACAAATAAAAAAACCGACTATGGTAGAGGGCAAGAAAGCAGGGCATAACATAGGAAACCATTTTATTCTGTATTGTGATGGTGGCTATATATCATCATTACCCCATAAATTATTTAAAAGATATTATTGCCTGTTTTATTCTAACTAAAATTTGGTTCCAGATATCAAATTCTGGTATAGAAAAAATAACGCAATCATGAGAAAACACAGATTTCAACAATAACATATCTAAGCGATAGGGTGATAAAATGAGTACTTCTTGGAAATTGTCAGTACCAGAAAATTCTGATTTAATAGCAGGCCAACTTTTTGAACTGACTGTGACTTTAGATGCAGGTGGGAAGTTACCTACCGGTGTCACGCTTTCATTTCTGCCTTCTTCTACAAATATAAAGATTCAGGGTCCATCAACCCCCATACTTATGCAATCTGGCCAAGGAAACGAATATGCGGCAACGCTGAATTTAACTATACCGGATACAACACCCGATAATACCCCGATTACGCTTGACTTGCAGGCAAATAACGCCGCTTTTCCGGGTGGAAAAATACAAAAAACCGTGAAATACACGGCACATATCATTGATCCGGCATCATTGGTCCTCACCATCGCTGACCCTATTCAGGATACGCCGAAGGCAGAGAATATTCCGCCGAGTGGTTCATCTACTCAAGTATCGACAACCCTTAAAAGCCTCAGTGGTACCAAATTATCCGGTGTGCCTGTGTTTATAACAAATGATAACGATGGTGATTTCTCACAAGTTAATATTTATGATAACAATACCGCGAGCGCTCAAAAAATAAATACCACACTGCCGTCAGGAAGTGATGGATTTACCTTACTTTCAGATAGCAACGGAATGATTGCATTTTATATTTATCCAATTAAAGGATTATCACTCGCAATAAAATTATATTCCCAAATAATAGGAGCCACTTATAAAACTAAAGCCAACTCCACTTGTTATATTATTGATCCTAATCCAAACAAGATAATGTATCCTTTAAGATTGCCAAAAATCCTAATACTTTCAGATGATGGCGATCTCGTCTCAGATGGTTCCCTTACATTTCTTGTAAGGATAGACAAATATCTTAACGCGACGGCTGGTGATAATATATTATTTTATGTCAACGGACAATATACCAAGCAACAAATAAAACTTAAAAATAAAAAACAATTGGGTTCTTATACCATTAGTCTGCCTTACAGTATATTTAACGGTAAAGAAAATCAACAATCCATTTTTTCTTATGTTGTTATTAGCTCCTATGATGGCAGTATTTTACCCTCTGATGAATTGCCCTTAACTTATAAAGGGGGGGTAATATATGAACCTGTTCCGTATATACAAAGAGATTATGATACCTGCACCGTTATGACTAGCGCAAAAACAACTCTGCCTCAGAACAGTGTCATTAACTATGTGGCAATAAGAAGTTATCCAAATAGTAAAGACAGGGGATTATTTATCGAAATTTTAGGCGATAAAAGTGGTCATGAAAAAGGTAAAGTGCCTATCGGTGCTATGGTCACGTTAAATATGTACATCAGTTCTGCTAACAAAAATCCACCACGTAAATCCCTATCACAACCCATGCCGGCAAGCGGCTCTTTATTATTTAATATTGACTACCATGATGTTGTTGATATTGCTCCATACGATAACGGTGCTGCCGGTAGTATTGAATTCGATTATCAATTTACATCAAATACCGGCCCGCATGGTGAAGCCATTAATGGTTATGGCAAAATTTGGGAGGCAGGAATTGATACGGTACGAATCGGGGTTCCCATTGGCAGTGATGATAACTAATATCAATAACATAGTGAATGATTATTTTTTAATTAATTTAACCCTGATAAACAGACCTTATAAATTTCAAGTTGCAAGACGACAGCCGATTATTATCTCCCCGTGTTGCGGGGAGATAATAAATACATGCCATAATAAAACACATACCTAAGCGATAAGGTGGTAAAATGAATAACTTATGGAAATTGTCAGTACCAGAAAATTCTGATTTGATAGCAGGCCAACTTTTTGAACTGACTGTGATTTTAGATGCAGGGCAGAAATTAGCTACCGATGTCACGCTTTCATTTCTGCCTTCTTCTACAAATATAAATATTCAGGGTCCATCAAGCCCCATTACTATGCAAGCTGGCCAAGGAAACGAATATGCGGCAACGCTGAATTTAACTATACCGGATACAACACCCGATAATACCCCGATTACGCTTGACTTGCAGGCAAATAACGCCGCTTTTCCGGGTGGAAAAATACAAAAAACCGTGCCATACACCGCACATATTATCGATCCGGCATCATTGGTCCTCACAATCAACAAGCCTATTCAAGATACGCCGAAGGCAGAGAATAGTCCGCCGAAGGGTTCACATACTCAAATATCGACAACCATTAAAAGCCTCAGTGGTGCTACATTATCCGGTGTTCCTGTGTTTATAACAAGTGACCATGATGGTGATTTCTCACAAGTTAATATTTATGATAGCAATACCGCAAGCGCTCAAAAAATAAATACCACACTGCCATCAGGAAGTGATGGATTTACCTTACTTTCAGATAGCAGCGGAATAATTACATTCTATCTTTATCCAATTAAAGGATTATCACTCGCAATTAACTTATATTCCCAAATAACGGGATCCACTTACCAAACTCATGCTAATACCACCTGTTATATTATTGATCCTAATCCAAATAAGATAATGTATCCTTTGAGATTACCTAAAATTTTGGGATTTTTGCAAGGTGATTTTGTCTCGGATGGTTCCTTCACCTTTCTGGTAGAGATAGAAAAATATCTTAACGCAACGGCTGGTGACAATATATTATTTTATGTCAACGGACAATATACTAATCAACAAATAACCCTTAAAAATAAAAAACAATTAAATTCCTATACCATTAGCCTGCCTTATAGCATATTTAATGGCAAAGAAAATCAACCATCCACTTTTTCTTATGTTGTTATTAGTGCCTATGATGGCAGTATTTTACCCTCTGAGGAATTGCCTTTAACTTATAAGGGCGGTGTAATATATAAACCTCTTCCGTATATACAAAGAGATTATGATACCTGCACCGTTATGACTAGTGTAAAAACGACGCTACCTCAGAATAGTGTCATTAACTATGATGCAATAAAAAGTTATCCAAATAGTCAAGGGAAAAGAGGATTATTTATCGAAATATTAGGCGATACCACTGGTCAGGATAAAAAGAAAGTGCCTATCGGTGCTATGGTCACGTTAAATATGTATATACGTTCTTATAACAAAAATCCACCGCGTAAATCCCTATCACAACCGATGCCTGCAAGCGGCTCTTTATTTTTTAATATTGACTACCATGATCTTATTGATATCGATGCATACGATAATGGCGCAGCCGGTAGTATTGAATTCGATTATCAATTTACATCAAATACCGGCCCGCATGGTGCATCCATTAATGGTTATGGCAATATTTGGGAGGGTAGAATTGATACGGTACGACTCGGGGTTCCAATTGGAAGTGATGATAACTAATATCAATAATATAGTGGACTAATTTAATTCTGATAAATAGAACCTATAAACTTCAAGTTGCAAGAAGACAGCCGCTTATTATCTCCCCGTGCTGCGGGGAGATAATAAATACATACCATAATAATAAAACAAGGTAATGAGATGAATAGTGCATTGAGTATTTCAGTACCCGATAATTCTGACTTGATAATAGGTCAACGGTTTGAGCTGACTGTCACTTTAGCGTTAGATACGACAGCAATTGGCAATATAATTCTTTCCTTTAACTCTGCCACGCATATTAATGTACCGACAAATGCTATCACTATGCTCGCAACTTCTGATGGCGGAAATAATCAATACAGTGCCACTATAGCGCTTAAAGTATCAGATCAAATCACTGAAAATACGCCAATAACCTTTACAATACAAGCAACTGATACCAATAATCCTCAGCAGGTTTTTTCCAAAAAGGTACAGTACTTAGCAAGAAGCATTGATCCAAAATCACTGGCTTTTAATGTAGAACACCCTTTTCAAACGATGCCGGTGGCAGATAATAAGCCGCCTAACGGCACACGAACAAAAGTCTATACCACCATCAAAGATTTAGACGGAAAAGCATTGTCGGGGGTGCCGGTCTTTATCACTAATGATACAAATGGCACCTTTGAAAAAGTTAATATCTATCTTGATACGAACAAAGATACACAAAAAATAGACACAAAAATGCCATCAGGCAATGATGGGTTTACATTACTTTCAGACAAGGATGGGGGGATTATATTTTATATTTATCCCATTGAGGGATTATCACTTATTCTTAATCTATACGCTCAGATCATAGGAGTAACTCATCAAACCGTTGCCAACGATACTTATTACGTTGTTAACAGTGATCCATTCGTGGTTGAATCTCCTTTACAACAACCCAGAATTTTAGGTTTTAATCGTGACAATTTAATCTCAGATGGTTCGCCTCTATTTTCCGTCAGAATAAACCCCTATATCAATCCAGAAATTGGTGATAATATTCTATTCTTTGTCAATCTTAATTTTACAGGCATTTATAAAACACTTAAAAACCCAAAACAACTAGGCAGTTATTTCATTAAGTTACCTTATAGTATCTTCAAAGAAAACGAATTATCGCGATTTTCTTATGTCGTCATTAGGCACCATGCAGGAGATATGATCCCATCTAATGTGTTACGTTTAACTTACAAGGGAGGAGTCATCTATGAACCCGATCCAAATGTGACCAGAAAATATGATGCCAGCATTGTTATGACCAGTGCCAAAACCATTATACCCGCTGATAGCATGATTAATTACGATTATATCCGTTCATACCCTCCTGCCAATATCACTGGCTTAATTGTCGAGATTTCGGGTAATACCGGGAATAATAATACCAAAGTGCCTTTAGGTGCCGAAGTCACATTGAATATCTATATTCGTTCGCATAATAAAAATCCGCCAATTCAATCTATGAAAGATACGATGCCAAAAAATGGCATTTTACAGTTCAATATTAACTATGATGATCTTGTCGATATCGATTCCGGCGATATTAAATTTGATTATAGTTTCACATCAAAGGATAGTAATGATATTGGTTATGGTCATGTTTGGGCGGCAGAGATAGATACGGTTAGAGTAGGTATCCCGATTGGAAATAATGAAATTGATTTATAACATATAATCTTGAATCAAATTATTTGCATTTTCACAAGGAAAACTTTATGAACTCTTATCTGAAAAAAGAAGACATCGATATTAGGACACTGGAATTGGATATTGATAACCCATTTCTGGAATTCCCCGATCAATCGGGTAGCCAGAAAAAAGGACAATACGCCACAGTAACATCCAAGGTGAGAAATGTCAGTGGGACGCCGCTACCTGATCTTAAAGTACATATATCAGATGATTTAATAGATAACTTACAAAAAGCAAAAATTTATGATGCTGATAATAAAGAAATTATTATTGAAAAGGGAAGTAATGGATTTGATATCACGACCGATCAAGATGGCAACATCAAGTTTTATATCTACCCTATTATGGCAGAATCATTAATCATCAATCTGACCGCTCAAGTCATAGGATCTACCGATACGATTGATGCAAAATACACGATATATTGCGCTAATCACGCATTAGAGAGTCTCCCTAAAGACTTAATAGTGCCTGAAATATTTAATTTTCACGGCGAAGATCTAAAATCGAATGGAAAAAGTAAATTTACGATAGGAATAGTAAGATATGCAGATTTTAAACCTGGGGATCATATCTTATTCTTTGTCAATGACATTTATACCAAAATTTCCATTCAAGTTGAAAACGAAGATGACTTAACTGCTATTGATTTACCTTACTGTATCTTTAATAAGAATGAGCTTTCAAGATTTTCTTATTCCATCATCCGGTCAGGGTATATGGCTGCATCCCAAGTGAAGGATTTAATTTATCACGGAAACCCATACAATAAACCCTGGACTGACGTTGATAGAACATATGATACGTGTATAGTATATAACAGCGTAGGCGTTTCTGATGAAAATATTTTAGAACAATGGAGTTATGTTAACAGTACTGAAATATCTAATTATCGGAATAACCCTCCAGATAATGCGGGGTTATTTGTCCAAATTACAGGCGAAAAAGATGCAGCAGGTAAAGGGAAAGTACCGCTGGGATCAACTATATATTTAAATTTATATATTAACTCCAAGTCAAGAACCGTGACTCATACCTTTGAAAAAACCATGCCTTTTATTCCCGACAGCAGTGATAATACGGCTAAAGTGATATTTAATATACCTCATCATCTTTTAACCCATTGTTTATCTTATCCAAACAGAGGCGGGGATATTTATTTTGATTATCAAATAGGGAAAGATTCTGATAATGGTGTCACATATGGCAATATATGGGAAGGGTATATAGACACCCCAGATATTGAGTGAAGTTAAATTGACTTATACTCTTCACACTTCAAGATGCATTTATTATCTCCCAGCGCTGCGGGGAGATAATAATCTGCTTTCGATTTCAAGTTGCAACTTGAAGCTTATAAGGTATATATAAAATGTACTCTGAATAAGGTAATATAATGAGCAACCAAATTGAGGTCTCTATTCCTTCGGGTTCTAGTGTTATCATTGGGCAAAGATTAGTACTTCATGTTACTTTAAAATCTAATGATAAAATATCACCTGATACCACTGTCTATCTGGACAACACTCATAATGTCACATTATTAGACACGACCCATTCTGATGAATCCCCTGAATTATTCATCCTTTATTTGGAAATGTCATCAAATATGACTGATGGGGATTATGTCAGATTTGGTTTTTCCATCTCAGGTAATATCACTTTCCCCCCACAAAGTGTCGAGTATACGGCAAGGACATTAAATAACGATTCGTTAAGGCTTTATTATGACAAATCTTATTTAGATGTTCCTAGCCAACCTAATTTACCCCCTGATGGAAACAATGGCGAATCCAGAACTCGCGTTATGGCGAGAATTAAAGATCAACATAGTAATCCCATACCCCGCCTTTTTGTTTTTATCTCTGCATCATCGCCTAACGATATAGAAAAAATAGATTTATATGGAAATGATAACAGCACTAAAATTGATATCGAAAAATATCAATACAGGGAGGGAGTTTTATTATCTTCAAATCAATCTGGTAATTTAATTTTTTATGTTTATGCTAAAGAGATGCAACCAGTCACTCTTGAGTTATACACACAAGTCTTTGGCATAACAAGCGAGGTAATAGCGGATAGCCCACTGCATATTGTCAACAATAAACCCGTAAGTTCAGGTAATTATCTCCCTGCCCCCGCGATTGATGGATTTGAAAATGGAGGAGAATTAACCACTCATAATCAAACCAATTTTCTGGTTAATGTGCCTCTTTATTCTGATGCACAAGTTGGGGATATTATTAAATTCTGTATTGATGGAAAGACCACAATATACGATCATATTCTTGTAGGATTAAATGAGCTTGGTAATTATTCAAGCATATCTTTGCCTTATAATATGTTTCAAATAGGCGTGGCCTCTGAGTTTTCCTATTTGGTTTTTCTCTCAAGTGGAGAAACGTTATATTCAAATTCACTAAAATTGACATACACGGGAGAATCCTGGCCTAAACCGACGTATTATGATAAATGCGTGGTTTATTCTAGCTTTGGAACAAACTCACCCAATAATATTATACAAGAAGCTGCCCCTGATAATTGTGAAAACATAGATCCAAATAATATTGTTAATTGCCCGGCAATATCTCAGCATAAGAATAATGCTAATGATGCCGCACTATTTGTTCAAATTACAGGAACGAATGATGTTACTGATAAAACAAAACCTCCATTAGGTAGTCAGGTGAAACTCACTTTGCTTATCAAATCGAACCCCAGGCATGTCAATCAGGTGCTTAGTAAAAAGATGCCTGATAAACCTGACCCTAATGGCGATGGTCAAACAGCAATTCTTACCATAGAAATACCTAAACATTATGTTTCAGGGTGCCACGAATATCAAAATTGTCATGCTGGTCTTATTCAGTTTAGTTATCAAGCTGCTGGCTCTTCTTCTAGTACTTGGACAGGAAGAATAGTGACTTCTGCGAATGGTGCAGATGATTGTGACGAAGAACATAATAACTAGAGAGGAAAATATGTCTGATATAAATAATAAATTATCCAGCCCAAGGTTACCACAATCCACTAACAATACGTTAGATTTGGAAAAATTGAATGGTGATTATATTGTTGTTGAAATCGATACCTATCCTAATGTCTCTATCAATGATGAACTCACTATTTATTTCAATCAAATTAAGATTGACCCTTATGTTGTTAAAGGCAGTGATTTAAATTCATCTTATTTCACGATTAACATTCCAAAAAACAAAATCCCCGTCGGGCAATATTCTGTTTATTATATAGAGGAGACATACGGTAACCTATTATACTCCCCTAAGATTAATATCACCGTTGTTGACCAAGCATCAACTAAACCCCCCGTCATACCCCCCACAGATGACAGTGCCTTTATTGTCATGGGGGCACGCACCACACTTTATAGTACGGCTAACGCTCTCTACGGGCCGCAGTGCCTGGTTGCCTTGGATAAGGAAACCTTGGAACCCGTTGAAGTCTTGTGGGAATATATGGAACCGCCCAAAGTCGATATCAGTTGGCAATATACCAATGGTAATTTTGGTGTTATTCAAAGCTCGACTTTTTATGATACTTCACCAAGTATCAAAATATCCGTTTACTCTCTTGATAAAAAATATCATCGCGTAATTCAACCCCTTAATATCTTTGGTAATGGCGGAACATCTGATTCTGTCTACATAAAACCACACTTATATGATTGGCAACCCCCGTTTTGTGCCCCGGAAAGTTTTTCCTCTAGTTTTGCGGCATTGCTCAATGACAATAGCCTTGTCACTTGGGGAAATATGAATCCGGCAAATTCTGGTCATGTTGATAATGACGTAAAAAAAGTTTTCGCCTCTGGATACGGCTACCTGGCCCTGAAAAATAATGGAAGCCTGTCACTTTGGGGAGTACCAGAAAATGATACGATTTACGCATCTTATTGCCCTGGCGCGGATTACGTTGATATTGCGGCGGGAAACACCTGTTTTATCGCGCTAAGGTCTGATGGAACTGGCTGTACCTGGGGAAACCCTTGGATACCCGGTGATGCATTGCCTTTTGGCCCCTATATTGTTCCCAGATTAGGCCCCCCTGAGAAGACTCTCCTTCTCGGAAATGATATTGCTGTCCTTGCTTTTAATACTGAAACTGCGATGTCATCCTTGATAGTTAGCAGACCAGCCCAAGCAACCAGACATAATAACATGGTGGGTTGGATGGAGAGACAAGAAGATGAATCCTACAGAAATCTCCGTGGCATTATCCCTGTCTTAGACACTTTTATCATTATAAAGCAAGATGGAACGACAAATTATTGGCCCTGGCTACCCTCAACAATAGTTGGCCAACCGCAATACGTAGACGGGGTAGCTCAGATCGCACAAATTGTCCCTGCCATAGGATGGGATTACAGGACGCCTCGTACAGGCATCGGTTACCGCAACCCCTCTGATATAACTCTATCGATTTTTGAAAGCTCCTTCCTTGCAGAGGGGTCTCCATACTCATCTGTTTCAGATATATCAGGTAATAGAACGACTCTTGAGTCAAGATTGATGGATGGTACTGTCGGAGAAATCAACTCCGTACTCCAAGTCAGCATGGTCGTTATAGATGGATTAGAAAATGTCGTTCAAGTGACATGTTCAGCAAAAGCCTCCGCCGCATTGCACAAAGATGGTACTGTCACCACTTGGGGATCACCTGAATATGGCGGTGACTCTTCCGCAGTGCAGAATCAGCTTAAAAATGTAAGAGCTATCTACGCGACCGGGAAAGCATTTGCTGCTCTGACACAAGATAATAAAGTCATTACTTGGGGAGATTATGCCGGAGGCGGAAATAGCAGCTCTGTACAACAGTATCTTGATGGCAACATTAGTTATTACGAATAATTTTGGCTACCAATAATCATTGGCAGCCCTCAAGTGCACTATTATGGTGCATTTGAGTTGTTATCACTCCCAAATTCGGTGCAAATCGATTTAAAACTGTGCTTTTCCCTGATTCATTTTTTGTCTCCGGTCTCTCCGAACATTGATATTAAAACATTTTAAAAAACTGGCACGCTTTTCGCATTTACCCAAACAATCGCGATTTCATAAAGATTGACCCTAAGAGATCGATAATCGCCCTTAATTTTTCCAGGAGAGGCCAGTATGTCCGTTGAACATGTGTTGTCCATGATTGAAGAACATCAGGTGAAGTTTATTGACTTACGTTTTACTGACACCAAAGGTAAAGAGCAACATATCACCATCCCTGCCCACCAAGTTGATGAAGACTTCTTTGAAGATGGCAAAATGTTTGACGGTTCGTCTATCGGTGGCTGGAAAGGGATCAATGAATCCGATATGGTGCTGATGCCCGATCCAAGCACCGCGATGATCGACCCCTTCTTTCATGATGCCACCCTGATCCTGCGTTGCGATGTCCTTGAACCCGGTACCATGCAAGGTTATAGCCGCGACCCTCGCTCCATTGCAAAACGCGCAGAAGATTTCCTGCGTGCCAGCGATCTGGCTGATACCGTTTTATTTGGACCAGAACCCGAATTCTTCCTGTTCGATGATATCCGGTTTGGCAGTTCCATCTCTGGTTCTTATTATCATATCGATGATACCGAAGCTGCATGGAACAGCGGTACGCGCTATGAAGGCGGTAACAAAGGCCATCGTCCCGGTATTAAAGGCGGCTATTTCCCGGTTCCGCCGGTGGATTCTTCGCAAGACCTGCGTTCAGCCATGTGCCTGACAATGGAAAAAATGGGGTTGGTCGTTGAAGCCCATCACCATGAAGTCGCCACGGCCGGGCAAAACGAAGTCGCCACCCGCTTTAATACCATGACCAAAAAAGCGGATGAGACCCAGATTTATAAGTATGTGGTGCATAACGTTGCCCATAAATTTGGCAAGACCGCGACGTTTATGCCAAAACCGCTGGTGGGTGATAACGGTTCAGGTATGCACTGCCATATGTCGCTGTCCAAAAATGGCACTAACCTGTTTGCGGGTGACAAATACGGTGGCTTGTCCGAAATGGCCCTGTACTATATCGGCGGTATTATCAAACATGCCCGCGCATTGAATGCCTTTACTAACCCAACAACTAACTCGTACAAGCGTCTGGTGCCCGGCTTTGAAGCGCCGGTAATGCTGGCTTATTCTGCCCGTAACCGTTCCGCGTCTATCCGTATTCCGGTGGTTGCCAGCACCAAAGCTCGCCGTATTGAAGTGCGTTTCCCCGATCCCGCCGCGAACCCTTATCTGGCCTTCTCTGCGCTGTTGATGGCCGGTCTCGACGGCATCATCAACAAAATTCACCCCGGTGATGCCATGGATAAAAACTTGTATGACCTGCCCGCAGAAGAAGCACAAGAGATCCCAACTGTGGCCTCTTCTTTGGAAGATGCCTTGGCTGCGCTGGATGCAGACCGCGAATTCCTGACACGCGGCGGTGTTTTCACTGATGATACGATTGATGCTTATATCAATTTGTTGCAGGGGGAAATTGAACGTGTCCGTATGACACCCCATCCTCTGGAGTTTGAACTGTATTACAGTGTGTAACCTTATTCGGTCATGCCTTATCACGTGCCGGATGGCGTGACTGTGATTTTTTTGTTGCCGTGAAACTTTTGGCCCATCTTTGGATGGGCTCTTTTCCCTTACATACACATCCCGATAAGAGTTTGAGCGGAAGGGTTCATTAATTATGGTTAAATAAGCTACAATGCACCAAAAAAGTGCAGGAACGGAATGACAATGGTTAGTTTGCCCAAAGCAGAACATATTCTCGACTCACAGATTAACAACGTCTTGGTGCTGGATAATGACTTGATTATTCGCTACGCCAATCATTCTGCTATGCAACTTCTGGCACAAAGTTCACGTAAATTATTCGGTACGCCTCTGCCTATCCTGTTTAGCTATATTTCGCTGGATACCGAACTGATGCGTTCCAGTTTGATCAACGGTCAGGGCTTTACCGATAACGAAGTCATCCTGGTGATCAATAATCACGCTCATGTGATGTCGCTCAGTGCCCAACCAATTTCCGAACAGCTTATTCTGCTGGAACTGGCATCTATGGACAGTCAACGCCGGTTAAGCCAAGAGCAGGTACAACAAGCCCAGCAGGCGGCTGCGCGGGAACTGGTTCGGGGGCTGGCACATGAAATCAAAAATCCCCTTGGCGGGCTGCGGGGAGCCGCGCAGTTGCTTGCCAAGGCACTGCCCGATCCCGCTTTGAGGGAGTATACCCAAGTAATTATTGAGCAGGCAGACAGGCTGCGCAATCTGGTTGATCGCTTGCTGGGGCCGCAGCATCCGGGCGCCCAAACCCGCCAGAGCATTCATCATGTGGTCGAGCGGGTCTATCAGTTAGTCTCACTGGAAATGCCGGAGAATGTCACGCTGATTAAAGATTATGATCCCAGTTTGCCAGAACTGGCTCATTATCCTGACCAAATTGAGCAAGTGTTACTGAATATCACCCGCAATGCGCTACAGGCGCTGGGTCAGAAAGGAGGAACCATCACCCTGAGAACGCGAACCGCGTTCCAGATTACCTTACAGGGTGAACGCTACCGGTTGGCAGCCCGCATTGATATTAAAGATGACGGGCCGGGTATTCCTCCCCCTATTCAGGATACGCTTTTTTATCCCATGATCAGTGGCTATGAAGGTGGAACTGGACTCGGCTTATCCATCGCACGTAATCTTATCGACCAACATGCCGGCAAAATTGAATTTACCAGTTGGCCCGGGCATACGGAGTTTTCCATTTACCTGCCTATCAAGAAATAACCGATCAGGGAACCACTGAGCAAGAAGGAGAGGGTGACTATGCAACGAGGAAAAGTCTGGATCGTTGATGATGACAGTTCTATCCGCTGGGTACTTGAACGGGCGCTGAGTAGCGCGGGGATAGAGTGCATCAGTTTTGAAAATGCCGATGCCGTATTAGCCGCGCTGTCACAGGATCATGCCGCACAGGGTAATCCGGAAGTTATTCTGTCCGATATCCGCATGCCCGGACTGGATGGGCTGACTTTACTCAACCAGATAAAACAGAGTCACCCACAGCTTCCGGTCATCATTATGACGGCGCATTCGGATCTGGATGCCGCCGTCAGTGCTTACCAACACGGTGCCTTTGATTATCTGCCCAAGCCTTTCGATATTGATGAAACGGTGGCGCTGGTTGAGCGGGCACGAAGTCACTATCGGGAACAACACCAATCCGCTGCCAATCCGCAATTGCCGGTATCCGTTTCAGATATGATCGGAGAAGCCCCTGCCATGCAGGCGGTGTACCGAATTATCGGCCGTCTTTCCCGCTCTTCTATCAGCGTGTTAATCAATGGGGAATCCGGCACGGGAAAAGAGCTGGTTGCCCATGCGCTTCACCGCCATAGTCCACGCGCTTTGGCACCCTTTATTGCGCTGAATATGGCAGCAATCCCGAAAGATTTGATTGAATCTGAACTGTTTGGCCATGAAAAAGGCGCTTTTACCGGCGCGAATCAAGTGCGCCACGGGCGTTTTGAGCAGGCCAATGGCGGTTCGCTGTTTTTGGATGAAATCGGTGATATGCCACTGGATATCCAGACTCGCTTGCTGCGGGTGCTGGCCGAAGGGCAATTCTATCGCGTCGGCGGCTATGCCCCGGTGAAGGTGGATGTCCGTATCATCGCCGCCACGCACCAGAACCTTGAGCAACGTGTTGCAGAAGGTAAATTCAGGGAAGATCTCTACCATCGCCTGAATGTGATCCGTGTTCAGTTACCGCCTTTGCGGGACAGAGTGGAGGATATTCCTCGTCTGGCACACCATTTCCTGCAACAAACCGCCAAAGAGCTGGGCGTTGAAGCCAAGGTGCTGCATCCTGATTCTGAGCTTGCCCTGATGCGGCTGCCGTGGTCAGGCAATGTCCGCCAACTGGAAAACGTCTGCCGCTGGCTGACGGTGATGGCGGCAAGCAAGGAAATACTGGTACAAGATCTGCCCGCTGACCTGCTTGGCAACCCACCCACAGAGCAAGCGGGAAATTCCCCTCTTTCACGCTCCGCGCTGCCGTCTGAAAATAGTTGGTCACAACTGCTCGCAGAATGGGCGCAACATGCGTTAAAAGAGGGAAAAACTGATCTCCTTTCCGATGCGCTGCCACTATTGGAACGCACGCTGCTTAATTGCGCGCTGGAATATACCCATGGGCATAAACAGGAAGCCGCCCGTTTGCTCGGCTGGGGAAGGAATACGATAACACGGAAATTAAAGGAGTTGGGGTTGTAGTCAATGTCATTTCAAAATCGTAGATCACGTCTTTACTCCTTGTGACGCGAGGAGTAAAGAAATCTCATAATATAGTGAGAGCATGCAATCTTGTCCCGCGCGGCGCGCGGGACAAGATTTACTCCTATCATTTTGAAACGATATTTAATATAGAAAATGTAAAATTGAAAAATAAATTACAATTGAGATAACAAGCTACGATTTTAAATAACCCATTCGTTTTAATAAATAATAGAAAATACAAATAATTTGAATATAAAAATAAAATTAATTATATTCAAAAAAACAAAAACGAATGAGGATTATACTATTTATTCATAAAACCTATAAGTGGAATGAACAAGTCTATTACAATAGAACTTATATTCATCCTGAAACAAAAGAGTCATTTGAACTCTCCCATATGGCACCAAAGATAATCAAAATTAAATATGAATATAACGATAGTCTAAAGCATAAGGTAAAAGGCGAATCACAAGTCAAAGTTATATTTAGTCATCATTGTTATACCAAAACCATACAAGAGGATGAGGAGAGTACAATTTTAATAACAGAATATGAAAATGGAATAATTAAGGAATATCGTACTTTCGATAACGTGAGGTATAAATATACTTTTATTTTATTAGAGGTTATAGTAAATATTTCATATAAAATATGCAGAGAAAGTAGATTAAAAGGAAAAATAATTAGGTTAGAAGAAAAAGATAGGAATAATCCGCACAGAGGAATCTATATCATCATGAAACTCAAGGTAAAAAAAGAAGAATTATTTTTATATGTTGAAACAGCACATTACAGAAACAATGAGCCTATTAATGCCCAATTAAAAAAGGAATCACGGAGATTTATGTTGATATTAGGAGATATGTTGAAAAATGACTGGAACTATTTGATTAAACCATAGATGTGTTAAAGCCCAGCTAATAGCTGGGCTTTAACACAAACATACTAAACTCAACTGCTGCACCTCTTCACAAATCGCTTTGCTATCCCAAGTGACCGTCAGGTTAAAAAAATAACCCCGTCGAGAGACCAATTAACATTGGCGGCATACCAGCACTACTTCAGCAAGTATGACTTAAATAACAGCCTACTATCTGTAGTTGCAGCTCATGCTGAATACTGCTCAATTCTAGTACAAAGCAGCAATATACACAACCCTGTTCCCGCTAATCTGTTCAACATACTACTACAAACTATTACCTATTACTGAGCAAATACTCTGAGAGATCAACGAATTGAGTTAATATCGCTTCATCGTTTGTGACTAATACCATGCTTTCACATATTGCTTGGGCCATAAGCATAAGATCAAAAGGATCTCGATGTTTTACTTTTGGTAACTCGTAATAACTGAAAGCATGTTCAATTTTTACTGATAGTGGTAAAAAGCCTACTTCATTTTGTGCCACATCGGTGATAATTCTCGGTTCAAAAAAATAATCACTTTTATCCAGTCGGCTTTTTATTGCGATTTCCTAAATACTGACAGCACTGAAATAAATTTCATTATCTGTATCTCTTAGTAATTCATTGATCTCTTCTTTCAGCTTAGAGGGGGCAGCCAAATACCAAAGCAAAATATGAGTATCTAACAAATAGCGCATTAGTTCTGATCTCTCCCCTCAAACATCGAAAGGATTTCACTATCATATTTAGCAAACTCTTCTTCTGTGGGTACGGATAATTTCCCAAGCAAAACACCGATCGGCCTTAATGTTTTTTTAGGTTTGGCTAACACACCAACTGGTCTCTGTGCCATAAGGTTATTAAATCCCCCATACTTAGTTAGTCGAGAATCACTGCATTAATTTTAACCAATTATTTGGTGAATGTTAACCTATATAAATGGCTGAATGGAAAATTAAGCTCTTATATCACCCGCGAAAACTGCCGCTGGCGCATCTGGTTACGCAGATAACTATCAAAACACATACAGATATTACGGATCAGCAGCCGCCCTTTTGGGGAGACTTGGATCTGAGACTCGCTCACTTCAACCAACCCATCTTCTGCCAAGGGTGCCAACAGTTGCAGGTCTTCGGCAAAGTAATCCGCAAAATTCAACCCATAACGTTGCTCAATATCCGCAAAGTTCAGCCGGAAGTTACAAATCAAATCCTTGATCACGTCACGGCGAATGCAATCATCCGGTGTCAACGCTAAACCCCGCCACAAAGCATGGCCTTGAGCTTCTACCGCCGCATAGTAGGTTTTGAGATCTTTCTGGTTCTGGGCATAGCTATCCCCCAGCATACTGATGGCCGAGACGCCCATACCCAGCAGATCACATTCCCCCTGCGTGGTATATCCCTGAAAATTGCGGTGCAAAATGCCTTCCCGCTGGGCAATCGCCAATTCATCATCCGGGCGGGCAAAGTGATCCATACCAATAAACTGATAACCGTTGCCTGTCAGGGTCGAAATCGTTTCCTGCAAAATATCCAGCTTCTGTGTCGCACTGGGTAGATCCTGCTCCTTAATCTTGCGCTGCGCCGCAAATAGATTCGGTAAGTGAGCATAATTGAAGACACTCAAGCGATCCGGTGACAATGCCAACACGCGCTGCAATGTAAAGGCAAAACTCTCAGGGGTCTGTTTCGGCAGTCCATAAATCAAATCAATGCTGGTGGAGGTAAAACCTGTTTCACGGGCGCGATTAACCAGTTCAAAAATAAACGCTTCATCCTGCTCGCGATTGACCAAACGCTGCACCTCTTTATTGAAATCCTGCACGCCCATACTCAGGCGGTTAAAACCTTCATGCCGCAGGTGATCAATGACATCGAGTTCAATTTCGCGCGGATCAATTTCAATGGAAAGTTCAGCATCGGGCAGAAAATGGAAATGGCTTCGCAGCATCGACATCAATCGGCTGATCTGCGTTTTATCCAGATAAGTGGGCGTGCCCCCTCCCCAGTGCATCTGGCTGACTTTCCGCCGGGAAAATAATTTAGCACGGGCAGCAATCTCTTTTTCCAACGTATTCAGATAGTCATCAGCTTTGTGCTTTTGCCGCGTGACCAGCTTATTGCAACCACAGAAATAACACAGTTTATGGCAGAACGGGATATGGAGATAAAGGGAAAGCGGGCGATCAGGATAACGGGCAGCGGCCTGTGCAAAAGCAACCACATCGTACTGTTGGTTAAACTCCAGTGCTGTCGGATATGAGGTATAACGAGGCCCTGAAGAGTTGTATTTTTGGATCAAAGGCAGATCCCAAACAATGGCTTGCTCTGACATGCTTATTCCTTCCGCTGTTTTCGCCCATCAAAACGCAACCACCACAGTTTACCCAATAACCCTGATAAATAACATACTAATAGTGTGGTTATCAGAATGAACCCGCCTTTTACAATGGCAATCTATTGAGAAGGAATTACTTACCCTTCAACAACTGCATGATATCTTCCTGCCGTTCTTCTTCGCTGTCCTCTTCTTCCAGATTGATGCCCAACTTTTCCATCAGGGTATCAATGCGGTCGAGCATATTATCGACATAATCGTTGTCTTCCTGAGACAGTTTTTCACCCTGCTCAAGACGTGCCAACAAGTCATCCAATCGCTCATCATTTTCCAGCATTGCCAGCTCTTCCTGCGGTGACAGGCGAGGTTTCTGTTGCTCTGCTGCCGGTTTGACCGCGGGTTTCACTGCCGTTGCTTTCTCACCCACGATCAGAGGAACCGAAACCTTACTGCCAATACGGGGATCTTTTTCCTGCTTGGCGACTGAACGCTTTTTATTGCTGTCATTCCCGCTCTGGCGGCTGCCTGTCGCATTACCATTACCACGGCGTTTTTTCTGGCGTTTACGCTCGCGCCCTTCTGCATCCAGCTCTGCGCGACTTTTTCTTTTTTGCTTACCAGCGGAAGGCTTCACTGGTGATTTCTTCTTTAACGGACTCATAGCTTGTGGCTCAACTCATTTTTATCAAGATATTTTCGGCGGAATCTAACAGAAACGACCTTTAACATCCAATGACATTCACTTATCCTTGAAAGTTCGGCTACTATTCTAAGTAATTTTAACTTAAATAATATGATCATCAGCTACCATGCGCTTTTTTGATACCTCTTCTTATCGCATGCCCTTGTATCTTTGGGTCACGGGTTATGCGATTTTGTGGATAATAGCAAGCTACTCTCTCGATCCCACCGTTCCTTATGATGCCGTAGAAGCTTTGAACTGGGGCATGAATGGGGAATGGGGATCGCCCAAAAATCCGTGGTTAGTGGGCGCCGTCATGCTCCCCGCTATATCTGTCAGCTCTATCTCTCTCAGTTTTTATTGGTATTTCACCCACTTTGTTGCCATTGCCATCGGTATGCTTGGAGTTTGGCATCTGGCTTTTCGGCTGACGGGTAAAGTTGTACTGGCATGGCTTGCCATGCTGACCCTGAATCTATCCGGTATCATCAATTTTGATATTATTCCTTATAACGATAATTACCTTTTGGTCATGCTCTGGCCGTGGTCATTGCTGTTTTTCCTGCGTGCCATTGACGATCATCCTAAATGGTGGCTGGCATTCGCCATCACTACCGGGCTGGCAACGATGGGAAAATATTCTTCGCTGGCTCTGGTCGGCTCCGTCTTTTTGCTCTCTCTGTTCGTGCCCAAAGTACGCCGCAACTATCGGCAGCCGCTGTTTTATCTCGCCATTGTTATCTGGTTCGCGCTGGTGTTACCGAACGTTTGGTGGCTGGTGCATAACGACTTCGCTGCGTTTAAGTGGGTGGATTCCCAAATTCAGCAAGGGTTTAATCTACGTACCACCCGCGCGGTACTTTCTGTGTTCTACCCGTTACTGATTGTCAGTGCCATTATTTATCTGCTGGATGGCCGGATTGGCTGGCCCAGGCAGCTATCCAATGCGCTGGCGAATATCGTGCTTCTGCTGCCTTTGCTGATTATTTACGGCTGGTTTTCCTTCAATCAGGGCGGACGCATAACCGAGTGGATACAACCTTTTATGGTCGTTTCGCCGGCCTTGTTGGTGGGATCGATCACGGTATTTCCCAACAAATCCTTGCGCAGCACATTATTGGGATTAACCGTATTTGCTGTATTAGTGTTGATCGGTTACATCGGGGTGATGATGGCGAATGTCCGAGATGCCGGGCAAAAATTCGTGGGAATCAAAACCTTTGCCAGCCAACTTGATCAACGTTGGAACGAGCTGTATCCAACACCATTACGTTATGTTGGCGGTGAATATCTGCACCAATGGCTGACATTTTACAGTCACTATCGTCCAGAAACTATCCAACCTTGGGAATTAGATAATGGTGCGCCTCCCAATATCTATAACCGCCATATCAAAGAGAGCAATATCGTGGAATATGGTGCCTTGTTGGTGGGAGAGCGGGGAAAGAGCTGTGAGGAGGAAAATTTCCGGCATACGCTGGCAGAATGGCCATCCTTAGTCCTCAGCCATAAAGAAGAGTTCGCCTTCCAGGCCCAGCCCAGTGCAGAGTGGGACACGGTTTGCATTGGCTTTGTGGCACCGGAGGGGATTCAATAATCGATTTACACTCCAATAACAAAGCCTGACATAACTGTCCTGTCAGGCTTTTTCATCACGATTTCAATCGTGAGTTTGCGTACATCTGTTTTCATTCGTGTAATATATCAGATATAAAATATCACATGACTAACAATTAATATTAATCTTCATTATTAAAAATCGCCACATATAAAATAAAAACAACATCCGTTATTCGTAAAAATATCATCATTCAAAAATCACATAACGCAATATAAACAACTAAAAATTCACACATTAACAGGTAATTAATTTTTCTTTATAGGCGAGAAATATTATTTACAAATCAGTGTATTACCTTGTATTTTTATTGCGAACAAAAACAAATCAAGGAAAAAATAAAATGGCCAATATTATTTATTTAACAATCAAAGGAAAAAAACAAGGTTTAATATCTGCTGGTTGCTCGTCAGAAGATTCAATTGGTAACCTTCATCAACGTGGTCATGAAGACCAAATATATATTTATGAATTAAGCCACGCATTATCCAGAGAGCAAAATGTAAATCACTTTCCAATTACAATCAAAAAACCATTAGATAAATCCACTCCATTATTAGGAGTGGCAATATCAAACAATGAGGAATTAGAATGTATATTTGATGTGTACAGAACTGAAAGTAATGGTGGCATAGCACTTTACTTCACAATAAAAATCACAAATGCCACCATAAACAACATCGATATTATTTGCCCTAACTCGCTAACCCATAATGATGTTCAACCACAAGAAATCATTTCCTTAAAGTATAAAAGCATAACGTGGCAACATCATATAGCCGGAACTAGTGGATACAGTATTTGGGATGATAGGGTTTACTAAAATGTTTTACCGAACAAAACCATTAGATTATCATTATGCAACACAGATACCATTATCTGCAAGACGCCTTAATGAAATAGCTTTATCTTCATCTAGATTTATTAGAAACGAAAATATAAAAAACCAATTTTTAAACGAAGTAAGAAAATATTCACAATACTATCTTGATATGCATAGAGGATCATCATACTTTGATTTAAAACAAGAAGCATTAAGTGCACTTAATTCAGAAGCAGAAAATTTAATCCGCCAAGAGAATTTGTTAAAATATAATTTTTACAAACAATATGCCACTATTGAAATCAGAAAAAAACTCGATTTTTCTGATTATATACTAAAAGGAATTGGTATTATTGTAGGAGGAACTCAAATCAGTGCAGGAATAACTATCATGAGCGCAGGAGATGCCAGTGTAGCAGCTTCAGTTGTTGGCAACATAGCCGGTGCTGCGCTCATAGTTCATGGCATAGGTAACATTCAAGAAAATCTTGGAGCTATTATTGAAAATGATGCTAATTTCAAAGGTTATTTACGATATGAATATGCTGCTGAATTTTTAGGTTATAGTAGAAAAACAGGAAGCCTAGTTTATGGTGGAGTTGATTTAATGCTTTCAGGTTATGGATTATTCAGAAGCACATTAAAACCAGAAGCATGGAGATTATTCCATTATATAAACCAAGATTATGTTCGTAGTTACCAGCTTATGCATGGATATGCATTAGGCTTTGAAATAATGGCCGATGGGATTACGATAAAATCGGCCTATGATATATACAATGACCCAAATTACAATAAAACATAAAGAATATAGAAAAACCTATCCTTTATGTTTTCTTATAAACATAAAGGATTTATACCTTAATTTAGGAGAGCAAAAAAACAAAAAGATAAAAATAGCAATAAAAAAGGTCAATGTAACACTAAAATATTCAACGTTTGGAACAAAAAAAACAATAGCAAGAAAACAAAGTAAAATAACAACAAAAGCCATTACTACACCATAAAAACCATGACTTAAAATCAAAATTTCTTTTTTTATATCGTAACCAGATCTCTGAGAAGCAGACTTTATTTTATTTATTTCACTTAATGTAAAACCATGTTCCATCATTAATGTTTCGGTTGTTTTTTCCATAGTTATTTACCTCTGATTTTTATCAAAACACCACATAATTACATAAATAACACTTATTCGTTTTTATATCTTCTCATAAATATAAACGCTCTATAAGATAATCTAAATGACAGCATAAATAAAGCAGGCGGCATTAAAATAATAACAGATATAACAAACCCTATGATATTGGCTTCACCAGCTATTAGAAAGAAAAACGCTAAAACTAAAAATGACAAGGGAATAACAAATACCAACCTATAAAAACGGCTTTCCAGATTAATCATCTCATCTAATAATGTAGTGTTATATTTTTTATTTATGGATGTTAATGATTTTATTTCCTTAGCAGTAAAGCCACTTTCTTGCATTAATTCTTCTATATTGTCTTTGGTCATTTTTTACTCCCAAAGCCTGACAGCATCACGATGTCAGGCTTTTTCATCACTATTTCAATCGTGCTTAATGGGCATCCACAAATACCATTTTCAGCACAAACAGTAGCGTCACGACAAGCACACACGAGCCGACTTCACGCCATTTGCCGGTGCCCAATTTCATGGCACAGTAGGCGATAAAGCCCAGCGCGATGCCTTCGGTAATGGAGAAGCTAAACGGCATCATCACGGCGGTGATAAAAGCCGGGACAGCTTCGGTCAGATCGTGCCATTGCACCCGTGTCAGGCTGGATGTCATCAGGACACCCACATAAACCAAAGCTCCCGCTGTAGCATAGGCGGGCACCATGCTTGCCAGTGGCGAGATAAACATCACCAGCAGGAACAGGATACCAACGACAATCGCAGTCAAACCCGTGCGGCCGCCAACAGACACGCCCGAAGAGCTTTCAATATAGGCGGTCACTGAAGACGTCCCAATATAGGAGCCAGCCACCGAACTGATACTGTCCACGTACAAGGCTTGTTTCATGCGTGGAAATTTACCCTTACTGTCAGCAATCCCCGCTTTATCCGTCACACCAATCAATGTGCCGGAAGAATCAAACAAGTTCACCAGCATAAATGAGAAAATCACGCCGGCCAGCGCGATATCCAGCGCGCCTTTGATATCGACATTACCCACTACGCTCATTACACTCGGCGGCAGATCAAAAATACCGTGATATTCCACATAGCCCATCATCCAACCGATGCCCGTTGTCACGATGATCGAAATCAACACCGCGGCATGGAAATTACGTGCCGCCAGAATAGCAATGATAAAAAAGCCCAATGCCCCCAACAGGACATTATGGGCAGCAAAGTTACCCATTGAGACAATCGTGTCGGGATTAGGCACGATAATGCCGGCATTTTTCAGCCCCATCATCGCAATAAACAGGCCGATGCCACTGGTAATGCCCACACGCAGGCTCAATGGAATATTGGCGATCATCCAGTAACGAATACGAAAGAGCGTCAATATAAACAACCCCACCGCACCCCAAAAAATCGCTCCCATCGCCACCTGCCATGAAATGCCCATCGCGCCGACCACAACAAAGGCAAAAAACGCATTCAACCCCATCGCAGGTGCAACGGCAACGGGCAGATTCGCCACCAATCCCATCATAATGCTGCCAACAGCGGCGATTAAACAGGTGGTGACAAATACCGCTTTAATATCCATACCTGCCACTGCCAGAATTTGCGGGTTAACAAAGACGATATACACCATCGTGAGAAAGGTGGTCAGCCCGGCGATCATTTCGGTACGCGCCGTCGTACCATGTTCCTGTAATTTAAACACACGCTGAAGCAAGCCCTGACGATTAGCAGAGCCAGAAGTGATTGTGCTCATGTAATATTGTTTCCCCAAAAAAGCGAAGTTTTCGGCCTATCCTACAGGAAACCCCTACAAATCGTTACCCTGAAACGATAAAAAAAGAAAACGTTTGCGGTGTGTGTAATCAATAGGTTAAATAACATTATGATTTTTGAGGACATTCATTGTCAGACGATATTTTATTCGATTTCTCTGCTTCTGATGTTGTATTTACAGAAGAATCAGGGGATGGCATGGCAGCCAGAATGTCATTTAAGATATCTCCCCACTCATCCTGTGTGACATCCATTAAGCCGAAAAAACGCAGAACAAATGCTCCCTCTGTCGCTAAAAACGCCAAACGCGCCTGCCGACCCTCTTCCGTCGCTGTATCCAAACCTGCTATGCGTTGTCGATACCAAATTCGGGTTGATTCGAGATGTTCAGGTGTCTGTAATAACGCAGCCAACAAACCCGCCGCCTTTGCCGTTGATGCTTCATCAGATCGCCTGGTCGCTTCAATATGTGCACGTACTGCTGTCAGGGGGTGTGGATTATCTCCGGCCATTTCATGAAACTGTTCGTCATAACTCGCCCCCCAACGCTCAAACATCGCATCAATAAGACCCTCTTTTGTGCTAAAACTGTATTGTACTCCACCTTTGGTAATACCTACCGCCTTCGCCAGTGCATCAATGGTGAGAGCCGCAGCGCCATGTGTTGTGACAATTTGCTCTGCGGCATCCAGCAGAACTTCTCGATCAATTTTCTTGCGTCGTCCCATAAGAACCTCCTTTTCATTAAATACGTATGTATTTATAATGTTCGCCAACAATTCAGTCAAGATTCGGTAAGGTCGCGAACCATATTGGTGAATTTGCTTATGAAATCAAATATCCGTTGGCTTGTACTCGCTATTATTTCCAGTGCACTTTTCTTAGTTGTCGTTGATATGACTGTTCTCTATACCGCTTTGCCACGGCTGACACATGATTTGCGTGCTTCTGCCTCTGAAAAACTGTGGATCATGAATGCCTATACGTTGACCATCGCAGGCTTACTTCCCGCTATGGGGGCATTGAGTGACCGTTTTGGGGCAAAGAAACTGTTTACTCACGGGCTGGCCATTTTCGGCGCTGCATCGCTGATGGCCGCATTTTCCCCCACGCCTGCCATTCTGATTGCTGCCCGTGTGGTTCTTGCTTTTGGTGCGGCGATGATGATGCCGGCAACACTCGCAATAGTCCGGCAAGCATTTGAAGATCCCAACGAAAGGGCGCTTGCCATTGGCATCTGGTCTGCCGTTGCTTCGGGCGGGGCTGCACTTGGCCCTGTTATCGGCGGGTTCCTGCTCGAATATTACTGGTGGGGCTCGGTTTTCCTTATCAATGTCCCGATTGTCCTCGTTGCGTTTGGCTTTGCTCTGGTCGTTATTTCCAAAAGCCCGAACAATCCAAGCCACTCCTTTGACCTGATTGCTTCCGGGCAAATTATGCTTGGGTTGTTCGGTATTACCTATGCAATTAAGGAAATCAGTAAACAAGCCCCGTCATTGGAAACCGCAGCGATAGCGGGCATTATTGGGATTATTTTCACGATCATTTTTGTTCGTCGGCAGCAGCGTTCATCAACGCCCATGATCGATTTCCATCTTTTCCGCAATCGCTCCTTCACGGCAGGAATTATCGCCGCTTTTGTTTCCACCGCCGCTATTGTGGGCATAGAACTCGCCCTCAGCCAAAACTTCCAACTTGCGATGGGATTTTCTCCCCTGCAAGCAGGACTCGCTATCTTACCTATTCCGGTTGCTGCTTTTGTTGCCGGCCCCTTGGCCGGACTTGCCATACCTAAACTGGGTTCCAGGCGGATCACGTGGCTTTCTCTCGCCCTCGCCGGACTGGGTATTTTTGGTTATCTTATCGGTTTGCAATCCGGCATGTGGGTGCAAATGGTGTCGTTAAGCATCATTGGGTTTGGCACTGGCGCAGCAATGACAGCCGCTTCCACGGCCATTATGCTTAATGCGCCGGAAAGCAAGGCGGGCACCGCCGCGTCTATCGAGGAAGTGGCCTATGAGCTGGGAAGTTTAATCGGGATAGCGGTGCTCGGCAGCCTGATGGTAGCCGTCTATTCTGCCTCATTCACCCTTCCGGCTGATATAGGCATCCCAGAGATAGCGCGAAACAGTATTGATGAGGCACTTATCGCCGCAGAAGGGTTAAAGGGAGAAGCCGCACTCTCGCTGATCCATGCTGCACAACAGGCTTTCAATCACTCATTCTTGTCGGTATTGATCGCAGCAGGGACATTGCTATTGTTGACTTCTGCCATGCTCGCCTGGTTCGTAAAAAAGCAACACCAATAACTCTCACTGGCCTGTAAATGATAAAAAAATTCCCTACCGCACAAAGTAGGGAATGAATATAACAGCGAAAATATCTGCCAGGTGCCAGATATTAATTTTGAGGAACCCCAGTCAACGTTTTTTTACGCCAGAATCTGAAGATTGCAGTTTTTTCGCGTTTCACCGAGAAGCGGCGGGCAATAGAATTGGCCATCAACTCCAGTGATAAACACATGACGAAATAAACCAGCGCAACGAATAAAAAGACTTCCATCGGATAAACCATGCTGCGGTTATTGACTTGGGTCGCCAAAAATGACAATTCTGCCACGCCGACGATATAAGCCAATGACGTATCCTTAATTAAGGCAATCCATTGATTGATAAAGGAAGGCACCATCATGCGCAGTGCCTGCGGCAAGACGATATGCCACAGCACTTCCCAACGATTGAAACCCAGTGATAACCCAGCCCGCCATTGACCATCACCTATCGCCAAAATCCCCGCTTTGACGCCATGCGCCAAATACGCCGAAGTAATCAATGCCAGTGCACAGACAACGGTCGTCATTTCAGGAATTTCCATCCCTAATACCACCGGCAACAAGAAATAGGTCCAGAAAATCAGCATAATCACCGGAATCGCGCGGAAAAAACCCAGCACAGCCGCCAATAGGTTGACCCAAAAGCCCCGCAGCATCGCCAGCGCAATTCCCCCTAACGTGCCCAATACGATAGAGATAGTCCCTGCCATGATGCTGATGACCAGCGTCAATGCTGCCCCTGCCAATGGCCCATCGGGAAAGGTGCCTAATAGCAAATAACGCCAGTTTTCTGCAATAACCGTAAAATCCATATCAATACCCTCTTGCCAATATTCTCTGCTGGCGCCATTGTCCCCAGGCTTCCATCACAGCAATCATGGCGATGTAGAGTACCGTCGCAACGCCAAATGCTTCAAAGGTTTGTAAGGATTGAGTTTCTACCTGACGAGAAGCATAGGACAGTTCAGCCACACCAATTGCCATCGTTAATGATGAATTTTTGACGATGTTCATGTATTGCCCCAACAAGGGCGGCATGGCGATTTTCAGTGCCTGTGGCAATACAATGTGGCGCATGGCCTGCCAGGGCGTTAAACCTAACGCATGAGCGGCATATTTCTGCCCGCGCCCGACGCCTTGAATGCCCGCGCGTAATTCTTCCGCCACAAACGGCGCTGAATAGAGGGTCAAGCCGATAAATCCCGCCAAAAATTCAAAGGATGGCCATGCCAGTGTCAGACCGAAAATTAGGGTGTCGTGAGGCGTATTCAACCATATCATCGCCTGTTGCGGCAGAATTTGCCCAGATGCGAAATACCAGAAAAACAGTTGCACTAACAAAGGCGTGTTACGGAATACGGTCGTATAAGCCATGACCAGCCAACGCAGTGGCTTAAGTTGGCTATCCCGAGCCGCGGCAACCACAAAGCCCAGTAAAGTCGAGGAGGCAATGGCACAGGCGGAGAGCCACAAGGTGATCAGAAACCCCTGCCAAAGCCATTGCAGATATTCAGGCGCCAGTAAGCGCTCGGTAATAAATTGCTCGAACATATCATTCACCGCATAAATACGCACCGCATAAACAAGCAACAAAGCCCCAGGATGATGGGGCTAATTTCAGTCTTTGCTTTTAAATTCGTTTTTGTTTTCTGAGTGACACTCTTGCCTGACTCGCTATTTTGCCTGACTCTCCAATGGCGCGAATTTAAAATCACCACGCGGCTGGGCGGATTTGGTTTCTGGGCCAAACCAACGGTTATAGATTTTTTCAGCTTCACCCTCTTTTTCCAGTTTCAGCAAGGTCTGGTTAACCTCATCAACCAGGCGTTGCTCTCCTTTATAAGCGGCTACTGCCTGATATTCGCGGGTAATGCTGAAAGGAGAGATTTCAAAATCGGCTTTCTGGGCTTCGGGGACATTCGCCAGCAGGCCAACCAGTTTCGCATCATCCTGCGTAATCGCCTGAACATTGCCATTTCTCAGCGCCGCAAATGCCAGCGGTGTATCATCATAAGAGATCACTTTTGCGGTTGGATAACGCTCACGCAGGGTAATTTCCTGTACCGTGCCCTTATCTGCACCAATACGCAGTTTGGCAATATCGTCCGGCTTGGTCAGAACGCCTTTGCGGGCAATGAATTTCTGGCCGGTCGCAAAATATGGAATGGAAAAATTAACCTGTTTTGCGCGTTCATCCGTAATCGTGAAGTTAGCAGCAATTAAGTCAATTTTTTTGGAAGAGAGCAGAGGGATGCGGTTTGCTGGGTTCGTTGGACGCAGTTCCAGTTTCACGCCTAAATCATTGGCAATCGCATTGGCGATGTCCACATCATAGCCGGCCAGCTTTTTCGTTTGGGGATCGATAAAACCAAAAGGGGGGTTACTGTCAAATACCGCAATGCGCACCGTACCCGCTTTTTTAATGTCATCCAGTTTATCTGCTTTTGCCACCCCTGAAACTAATGCCAAGCTGGTCAGCAGCGCCGTCACCGCGACGCGAGATTTATTGCCAATCTTCATTGTACACCCCTGTTGGTTATTCATTTTTTATAGACCAACAAAAGCTATCAATTTCGCTATAGCACTTGAAATAATATAAAAAACTATATTTATTCCCTCTTGGAATATATAAACTACTCTTTTTGGGTCAGTAATTTTTCCAGCTGATCACCGCCAATGTGGCGGAAGTCCTGTCCTTTAACGTAGTAGAAGATAAATTCACAAATATTCTGGCAGCGGTCACCAATGCGCCCAATAGAGCGGGCACAAAAGAGTGCGGTCATGACACTCGGAATCGTTCTGGGATCTTCCATCATGTAAGTCATGAGCTGGCGGACAATACTTTCGTATTCCTGATCCACCTTTTTATCTTCACGGTAGATACGGATGGCCTCTTCCAGATCCATACGGGCAAAAGCATCCAACACATCATGCAGCATTTGGATCGTATGGCGCCCCAGTGATTCCAGACTGACCAGCAAGGATTGCTGTTGATGTGAAAATCTTTCAAGCGCGGTCTGGCAGATCTTATCGGCAACATCGCCGATACGCTCCAGTTCAGCAATGGTCTTGGAAATCACCATGATCAAGCGCAGGTCACTGGCCGTCGGTTGGCGCTTTGCAATGATGCGGACACACGCCTCATCAACCGCCACTTCCATCATATTCACCTTCTGGTCATCTTCAATGACTTGCCGTGCCAATACTTCATCCTGGTTGTGCATCGCCAGAATGGCTTTACTGAGCTGTTCTTCCACCAGCCCGCCCATGGTCATCAATTCGGTACGAATATGTTCCAGTTCAGCCGTGAACTGACCAGAGATGTGTTTGCTCAGATTCAGATTGTCCATATTATGTTATACCCCGTTTATGCGCCGCCTATACCCCGTACCGTTATGCCTTGTCTCTGCCCGATATCAACCATAACGGCCAGTAATGTAATCTTCAGTCTGTTTCATCTTCGGTGTGGTAAATAATCTATCGGTATCGCTAAATTCAATCAGTTCACCAAGATACATAAATGCCGTGTAATCCGAACAACGCGCCGCCTGCTGCATGTTGTGGGTGACGATCACGACGGTATATTCCGATTTTAATTCGCTGATTAATTCTTCAATGCGCCCTGTCGAGATAGGATCAAGTGCCGAACAGGGTTCATCCAGCAACAAAACCTCTGGACGGATAGCAATACCACGGGCAATGCACAGACGCTGCTGCTGACCACCGGAAAGGCTATGCCCACTCTGGTGCAATTTGTCTTTGGTTTCGTTCCATAGCGCGGCTTTTGTCAACGCCCATTGGACACGTTCATCCATCTCAGCTCTGGGCAGTTTTTCAAACAGCCGCACCCCGAAAGCAATATTGTCATAAATGGACATCGGGAAAGGGGTCGGCTTCTGAAAGACCATCCCAACTTTGGCACGCAGCAAGGCAATGTCTTGTTTGTCTGTCAGGATATTCGTGCCATCCAGAATCATTTCACCTTCAGCCCGCTGCTCGCCGTACAATTCATACATTTTGTTGAAAGTACGCAGTAACGTTGATTTACCACAGCCCGATGGCCCGATAAAGGCGGTCACCTTATTTTGTGCGATATTCAGCGTAATATTTTTCAACGCATGAAATTTGCCGTAATAGAAGTTCAGATCACGTACCTGAATTTTACTTCCTGCGATGTCATTAGCCTTATTCATCAGCACTTGTCTCTTTAATCACTTTCCATCAACGAATAGCCTGTTAATTTTGAAAAAATATTAGTGTTTTTTCTTCGCAAACAGCACACGCGCCACAATGTTAATTAACAATACACACAGCGTAATCAGCAATACTCCCGCCCATGCCAACTGCTGCCAGTCAGAAAATGGACTTAAGGCAAACTTGAAAATCGTGACAGGTAAGTTTGCAATCGGCTGGTTAAGATCCGTACTCCAAAACTGGTTGGAAAGAGAAGTGAACAACAAGGGCGCTGTTTCACCCGCGATACGGGCAATCGCCAGCAATACCCCCGTCATAATGCCGGATATCGACGCCTTTAAGGTAATGGCCGAGATCATTTTCCATTTCGGTGTTCCCAGTGCATAAGCCGCTTCACGCAAGCTATCCGGCACCAGTTTCAGCATGTTTTCCGTGGTGCGAATAACAATGGGGATCTGCAACAGTGCCAGTGCCATGACGCCAGCCCAACCCGAAAAGTGTTGCATCCTCACGACCACCACCGTGTAGACAAATAATCCGACCACAATCGAAGGGGCTGAAAGCAAGATGTCGTTAATAAAGCGGATAATTTCTGCCAGCCATGAACGGTGACCATATTCCGCCAGATAAATGCCCGCCAGAATTCCCAATGGCGTTCCAAACACTGTCGCCCAGAAGAGAAGCAAGCCACTGCCGACAATGGCATTTGCCAGCCCGCCGCCCTCGGTATTGGGTGGTGGCGTCATGTCAGTAAACAACGCCAGCGACATCCCATCAATGCCTTTAGTAACGGTGGAGATTAAAATCCAGCCCAGCCAGAATAAACCAAATGCCATTGTTGCCACGGAGAGCATCAACGCCAGCCGATTTTTCTGGCGACGCCATGACTGCCGGCGGAGGCGGTTTTTCATGTCCACGGCGCTGACTGTATTGCCTGAACGTGACGCTTGATTATCGGGGATTGTCATCTCAGCGCCCCTCATTTTTTGCCAGACGCATAATCATCAATCTCGACAACGCCAACACAATAAAAGTGATGACAAACAAAATCAGCCCCAGTTCCATCAATGCGGCGGTATGCAGACCTGAATCGGCCTCCGCAAATTCATTCGCCAGCGCAGACGTGATGCTGTTCCCCGGCATGTACAGCGACAAACTGTCAAGTTGGTAGGTATTGCCGATAATAAAGGTGACCGCCATGGTTTCTCCCAATGCCCGACCCAGCCCCAACATAACGCCACCAATCACCCCATTCTTGGTATAAGGCAAGACGATATGCCAAATCACTTCCCATGTTGTACAACCGATGCCGTAGGCAGATTCTTTCATCATCACGGGGGTCTGTTCAAACACATCACGCATGACAGAGGCGATATAGGGGATAATCATGATGGCAAGAATGACACCCGCCGCCAGAATGCCAATACCAAAGGCAGGACCAGAAAACAATTCTCCCACGATGGGAATGCTTGAGAGCGCATCGCCAACGGGTTGCTGAAAATAAGTGGCAAACAGCGGCGCAAAGACAAACAAACCCCACATGCCGTAAACAATGCTGGGGATCGCCGCCAATAGCTCAATCGCCACCCCCAACGGACGTTTCAGCCAGTTCGGTGCCAATTCCGTCAGAAACAGGGCGATACCAAAACTCACCGGAACTGCAATGATCAGGGCGATGAGTGACGTCATCAAGGTGCCATAAATCGGTATCAATGCGCCAAACACCCCTGCGGGTGCATCCCAATCTTTGTGCCATAAGAAAGCAAAGCCAAATGCTTGTATACTCGGCCAGGACGCAATGATCAGCGAAATGATAATACCGCCCAACAACAATAAAGTCAGCAACGCCGCCAATCTGACCAGCGTGCTGAAAATAATATCGCCATTTTTGCCTGGTGCTTTCAATACCGTTTTACGTTCTGCCGTTTGACGTTCGGCCATACGTTTAATTCTCATTTTGCGTTATATAGCGGTTTGCCATCGCGGTCTTTAATATTGCTCTTCCATGCTGCACGCACCTGACTGACCACTTCTTCCGGCAGCGCGGCATAATCCAGATCTTTCGCCTGTTTTTTACCTTTGTCGTAAGCCCAATCGAAGAATTTCAGCACCTCGGCACCCTTCGCCGCATTTGCCGGTTGTTGGTGGATGAGAATAAAGGTGGTGGAAGTAATCGGCCACGCATTACCGCCTTTCTGGTTTGTCAGATCCTGAGCAAAGCTGCGGTGCCAATCCGCCCCTTGCGCTGCGGCACTGAAGTTCTCTTCGGTAGGTGCCAGCACATTACCCTCCGCGGAAACCAGTTTGGTATAAGCCAGATGATTCTGCTTGGCATAGGCATATTCGACATAACCAATCGAGCCGGGCAGACGCTGGACAAAGGCCGCAATCCCGTCATTGCCTTTGCCGCCCAATCCGGTTGGCCATTTGACGGTCGAACCCGCGCCCACTTTCTGTTTCCAGTCTTGATTAACTTTGGACAGGTAGCGAGTGAAGACGTAAGAAGTGCCTGATCCGTCAGCCCGACGAACCACAGCAATGTTTTGATCTGGCAATTTGAGATTTGGATTTAGCTTTGCAATCGCCGGATCATTCCATTTTTTGATATGACCCAGATAAATATCACCCAGAGTGTTACCATCCAGAATCAACTGACCCGCTTTAATACCGGAAATGTTCACGGCCAGCACAATCCCCCCAATGACCGTTGGGAATTGGAACAGGCCATCAGCCACGAGCTTTTCATCAGAAAGGGGCGCATCAGAGGCACCAAAATCAACCGTATTGGCAATAATCTGTTTGACGCCGCCCGAAGATCCGATGCCTTGATAATTGATTTTGTTTCCGGTTTCTTTCTGATAAGAATCCGCCCATTGGGTATAGACCGGTGCTGGAAATGTTGCACCGGCTCCCGTCAGGCTGGTCGCAGCAAGTGAAGACAGGGATGTCATGGCAAATACAGTGACCATGATGTTCGCCACGGTGGTACGCATTGATTTCATACTCTCTCTCCGACTGTGATACTCATCATCAATTACAAAAATGTCAGATATCACTGACAGTTTGTTTTTTAAAATAAAAAGTAGATCGAGAAGAAAAATAGATGAATTCAATGACAATAAAATGTATGAATTATGACATTTTTATGACAGGTTGATGATGGGCAGTTTCAGCAGTGACTTATTTTTTTGCGCTCAATGGAATAGATACACGAATGGATAGCCCCTGTTTTTCACTACTGGCTACCTGAATATCCCCCGCGTGGCTATCGATGATACGGCGAATGATCGCCAGCCCCAGCCCCACGCCGTTATTCAAGCCTGCCCGAACACCCTGCGTAAACGGCTGGAATAAAACCGCGGCTTCTTCTTGCGTCATTCCGCTGCCGTTGTCCTCAACCTGAAACCAGCCAAAGTGTTCTGTTGCGCCACTACTGATGCGAATCCATCCATTACCGTAACGTCGGGCATTGGTGAACATATTGACCAAGACTCGCTTGATGGAAAAGGGATGGGCTGAAATAAAAATCGAGTCCGCAGACAGGCGATTTTCAATATCGACATCGGCCGCACAACGTTGTTCTGCCTCAATCACCTCTCCAAGCAACCCATTCAATTCACAACATGTCATCGGCATATCCTGTCCCGCCCGCTGATAAACAATGAACTGATCAATCATGGCGTTGCACTCTTCAATGTCCTGATGGATAGATTCCATCAGAAAATCATCTTTTCCCTCCATCATTTCCATCGCCAGACGAATACGGGCAAGCGGAGTACGCAAGTCATGGCTCACGCCCGCCATCAATACGGCTCGCTCACTTTCCTGTGATTTCAGCTCTACCGACAACTGGTTAAGCGCGCTGCTCACAGAACGGATGGCGGGAGCGCCCATTTCAGGCAATGGTGATACTTTTGTGCCTTTTCCCATGTCGGTGACTGCTTTTTGCATCGCCTGCAATGACTGTCTTTGGATAGCGAAATATCGCCAGAACACAGCAGATGCGAATAGTGCCACCACAAAAACACTGATAAAGAGATAAGGAAATACCGCATTAAAAGGAAGTGCTTCCGGCACCACCAGCAGCAAGGTGACCAGGGCACTGAACAGCAAGCTGCCCAGTATTAAATACAGGGCATAAGAAAACAACGTACGCAGCGCAAACCAACATTTTTTCACATTGCGCTTTTTCATACCTTACTTCCATCAGGAACAAAAACGTATCCCAACCCCCAAACCGTCTGGATATAGCGAGGATGGCTAGGTTCTTCTTCAATCAGGCGACGCAAGCGAGAAATTTGAACATCAATGGAACGCTCCATCGCCCCGTACTCTCGTCCCTTGGCTAAACTCATTAATTTGTCCCGTGATAATGGTTCACGGGGGTGAGTCACCAACACCTTCAGCACGGAAAATTCCCCACTGGTCAAAGATAACAACTCATCTTGATGAAACATTTCACGTGTTCCAAGATCAAGTGTAAATCTGCCAAACTTAATCACCGCATCATCCGGCGTCGGCGCTCCCGGCAATTCATTGGTCTGTCGCCGCAAGACTGCCCGCATACGTGCCAACAGTTCACGCGGGTTAAACGGCTTGGCAAGGTAATCATCAGCGCCAATTTCAAGCCCCACAATCCGATCAACCTCTTCCCCTTTCGCGGATACCATGATGATTGGGATCGAATGATGCTGACTTCTCAGCCTTCGACAGATAGACAATCCATCTTCGCCTGGCAACATTAAATCCAGGACAATCAATTGAATGGATTCTCTGGTTAATAAACGATCCATCTGCTCTGCATTTGCTGCACTACGCACTTGAAACCCCTGCTCGGATAAATAGCGTTCCAATAGTGCCCGCAAACGCATATCATCATCAACAACAAGGATCTTATAACTCTCTTGCATGTTTCAGCTCCCAAGATGCTCCATGCCCGCAACATCCATCACTAGAAAACCCATAATTCCAATAGAGACTTAACCTCACGTATTTTAAGGCCACTAATGGCATTAGCAATCATTGCTTATGCTTTGGTTTTCTCTCCTTGTTCTCCCTATTTCCGTCAAATTATATTTCCGCTGAACAACCACTGTGGTTTATGCCAAAGGCTGATAGCTGATTGCCAGTATCCAGTAAGTCACCTTGCCGTTCGGTGTCATCACCGTAACTTCATCATCAATCTGCTTACCCAGTAACGCCCTTGCCACCGGGGAATCAATGGAGATCCACTTCTTGGCGGGATCGAATTCATCCGGCCCGACCAACCGAAAAATGTGCTCTTCCTCATGCTCATTTTCAACTTTTACCCATGCGCCAAAAAAGACTTTTCCTTCCTGTCGCGGGTCAGGGTCAACAATTTGCAGTACATCCAAACGCTTGGACAAAAAGCGTACACGACGGTCAATTTCTCTTAATCTTTTTTTACCATAAATGTACTCTGCATTCTCTGAACGATCCCCCAATGCAGCGGCATCTGATACCGCTTGAGTAACTTTGGGACGTTCAACTTTCCAGAGATATTTCAATTCCTGATCAAGCGCATGCCAACCTTCGCGGGTAATATAGTGACTTTTGGTCATGAAAAACTCACTTGAGAAAAGATGATTAATGGCGCAGTACTATATCTCATCAATTCTTATATCTCATCAATTCTCAACGCTCATCAACTCAATCTCAATCCAGCAGATATTCGCGGAATTTTGTCGCTACGTGACCGAAATATCGCGCTAAACTGGAAATTATTGCGTTCAGCACGTATAAATGGAGCCAGTTTGAACCATGCCGATACTGTCTCAGATAAAATTTGATCTGATCCGGTTCTGTCTGATGATGTCTCAGGATATCTACAGACGCTAAGAAAGTGAAAGTTGAAGAAAACAGACCATGAATGAATCTTTAAGTCGAATCATTGCCGGTGAGCTACAGGCTCAGCCACAGCAAGTCCAAGCAGCCATTACCCTGCTCGATGAGGGCAATACCGTTCCCTTTATCGCCCGTTACCGTAAAGAGGCCACCGGTGGTCTGGATGATACACAGCTTCGCCAACTCGAAAACCGTCTCGGTTATCTGCGCGAACTCTCCAGCCGCCGCCAAACTATTCTGAAATCGATTGAGGAACAGGGAAAGTTAACCGTTGAGCTTGCAGAAGCGATTAACACTACGTTAAGCAAGACCGAGTTGGAAGATCTGTACCTGCCCTATAAACCTAAACGTCGTACCCGCGGACAAACCGCGATTGAAGCCGGCCTGGAGCCTCTGGCCGATCTGTTATGGCAAGATCCGCAACAAGAACCTGAACAGGCGGCAGCCGCTTATGTTGATGCTGACAAAGGGGTTGCGGATACCAAAGCGGCATTGGATGGCGCACGTTATATCCTGATGGAGCGTTTCGCCGAAGATGCGACGCTGTTGGCAAAAGTCCGTGAATACTTGTGGAAAAATGCCCATTTGGTCGCCAACGTTGTCGAGGGCAAAGAGCAAGAGGGGGCGAAATTCAGCGATTATTTCGATCACCACGAAGCCATCGCGACTGTGCCTTCCCACCGTGCTCTTGCCATGTTCCGTGGACGTAATGAAGGCATCCTGCAACTCTCTTTAAATGCTGATCCACAATTTGAGGAAGCCGTAAAAGAGAGCTACTGCGAACAAATTATTACCGATCACCTTAACCTGCGCCTGAATAATGCACCGGCTGACAATTGGCGCAAAGCCGTGGTGAACTGGACATGGCGCATCAAAGTGCTGCTGCATCTGGAAACCGAACTGATGGGCACGCTGCGCGAAAAAGCCGAAGACGAAGCCATCAACGTTTTCGCCCGTAACCTAAATGACCTGCTGATGGCAGCACCTGCGGGGATGCGCGCAACAATGGGTCTTGACCCAGGCCTGCGCACCGGGGTAAAAGTCGCCGTTGTTGACGCGACGGGCAAACTGATTGCCACCGATACCATTTATCCGCACACCGGACAGGAAAATAAAGCCGCGGCAATCGTCGCCGCCCTGTGTACCAAACATCAAGTGGAACTGGTTGCGATTGGCAATGGTACTGCCTCCCGTGAAACAGAGCGTTTCTTTGCCAACGTTCAGAAACAGTATCCTGACGTCACCGCACAGAAAGTGGTGGTCAGCGAAGCGGGCGCCTCCGTCTATTCGGCTTCTGAATTGGCTGCACAAGAATTTCCTGATCTGGATGTTTCCCTACGGGGCGCCGTTTCCATCGCCCGCCGCCTGCAAGATCCGCTGGCTGAACTGGTGAAAATCGAACCTAAATCTATCGGTGTTGGTCAATACCAGCATGATGTCAGCCAGACTCAACTGGCTAAAAAACTGGATAACGTCGTTGAAGACTGTGTAAACAGCGTCGGCGTTGACCTGAATACCGCTTCTGTCGGCTTGCTGACTCGCGTTGCTGGCCTGACTCGCTCTGTCGCCCAAAATATCGTTAACTGGCGCGATGAAAATGGTCGTTTTGACAACCGTAATCAATTATTGAAAGTGAGCCGTCTGGGGCCAAAAGCCTTCCTGCAATGTGCGGGCTTTCTGCGTATCAATCAGGGTGATAACCCGCTGGACGCTTCAACCGTTCACCCGGAAGCCTATCCCGTGGTTGAGAAGATCTTGGCAACGACCGAGCAGACCCTGTCTGAACTGATGGGCAATTCGGCTAATCTGCGTCATTTGAACGCTCTGGATTTCACGACAGAAAAATTCGGTATTCCAACCATTACTGACATTCTGAAAGAACTGGAAAAACCGGGACGCGATCCACGTCCTGAATTCAAAACAGCCACATTTGCCGATGGCGTTGAAACCATGAACGACCTGCAAACGGGCATGATTTTGGAAGGTACTGTCACTAACGTCACCAATTTCGGTGCATTTGTGGACATCGGTGTCCATCAGGATGGTCTGGTTCATATCTCCTCGCTCTCTGATCGCTTTGTCGAGAATCCACATACCGTCGTCAAAACAGGCGATATTGTGAAAGTGAAGGTGATGGATGTGGATCTCAACCGCAAGCGTATTGCACTGACCATGCGCCTTGATGAGCAACCGGGTGAAACCCAAGCACGCCGTACTTCTCAAGGTGGTAACCGTCAAAATGACCAAGGCCGTAATAACCGCAATGATAATGGCAGGAATCGCCAAACTTCGCGTTCGGGTTCTGCACCCTTGGCCAACAGCGCCATGAGTGATGCACTGGCTGCTGCTTTTGGTAACAAACGTTAATTTAGCAAAAATGTTAGCTTATTAAATGAGTTCCCGAACTGGCCAATGACGCCAGTTCGGGAAAGATAAAAAAGCGATGATTTTCATCATGATGTTGCTATTTATTGCTGACGTGATCAATTTGAATAAGTGATAACATCTGCATATTTTTATTCATGTCACCTGTCAACCATCCACAATAACCTACGTTATAATAGGTAGTTAGTGCATAACATCACCTATTAATAATATCCTAATACAAAAAGCGAATATAACGCCCATCAATCATTGGCTAATTTAATAAAAAAATAAAAATCAATAAGTCCTGTTTATTAATAGGCCTTATTAATAAAGACATTTCTCCACGTATTAATCCGTCTTGATAATGCGTTATTTGCAATTAAATCATCATTAATTTGATTAATATCAATTCATTCCCTTATTATCCGGTATAAATAGCTGACATCGCAGTTGCGTATTATTATCATTAGCAATTAGAATTCAGAGAAATTACCGTACTTTTTTCTTGTGGTTCTCCCTTTATTGAGGATAATAATTCTTATAATCACTTATTTTTTCACTTAGAATGGAGATTTATATGGTTCTTATTCCAGAACGTAGATACAAAATTCTGGGATTTTCTCCAGAGATTAGCCCGGCTTACCGACAAAAATTATTGTCACTTGGCCTGTTACCTGGCTCAACATTTCAGGTTATTCGCTTCGCTCCATTGGGCGATCCAATACAAATCGAGACACGCAGAGTCAACCTGACTCTGCGTAAACAAGACCTGGCATTTCTTATGTTGCATGAAGATCTGAACTAACAAAATCCTAAATCAATTGGGAGCAAAATAACCCTCGTTCAGACACGTTTATAACCAGAGTACTAAAGTATTCACTAAGGTACGAAATTCGCTTTCCTGATTGGCAGAAAGTATGATGAAACAATTAACCATTGGCCTGATTGGTAATCCCAATGCTGGCAAAACAACACTCTTTAATCAGCTCACAGGCTCCCGCCAACGAGTGGGAAACTGGGCTGGCGTTACGGTAGAACGCAAAACTGGCCACTTTACTACCCATGACCATCAAGTCGATCTTGTCGACCTGCCTGGAACGTATTCTCTTACTACTATTTCTGAGCAAACTTCTATTGATGAGCAGATTGCCTGCCACTATATCCTCAGTGGTGAGGCAGATATGTTGATCAATGTTGTTGATGCGTCGAATCTGGAACGTAACCTTTATCTCTCACTGCAATTGATTGAACTGGGCATTCCCTGCATTATTGCGCTGAATATGCTAGATATTGCCCAAAGTCAACGTATCAATATTGATATACCCGCACTGGAAAAACGCCTTGGCTGTCCGGTTATCCCGCTGGTTTCAACCCGTGCCACAGGTATAGATGCACTGAAAAAAACCATCGACCATTACCCGCAGCATACTCACCCTGTACAGGTTGATTATCCTGAGACGTTATTGCAGGAAATTTCTCTCCTTTCCGGCCAAATCACAGAGAAATTCACGTCACAACAGCGCCGCTGGCTGGCTTTGCAAATTCTGGAAGGGGATATTTACGGCCGTGAGGTCGCCGGCCTGACGCACACCCAACTAACAGAAAGCAAAGAACGACTGCAAAAACAACAAATTGAAGAGACTGATCTCGCCATTGCAGGTTCACGCTATCAGACCATCAGTGAAATTTGTCTGGCGGTCATTGATACCTGCACAGCCATACCAAACAAACTGACCCAAGTGTTAGATACCGTTGTCCTGAATCGCTGGTTGGGTCTGCCTGTCTTCCTGTTTGTCATGTACCTGATGTTTGTGCTGGCCATCAATATTGGTGGCGCCTTACAGCCTATCTTTGACGGCGCTTCCTCCGCCATTTTCATCGATGGAATGCAATGGCTCGGCCATACACTCCATTTCCCGAATTGGCTGACGGTATTCCTTGCCCAGGGAATGGGTGGAGGCATTAACACGGCACTGCCGTTGGTTCCCCAAATTGGCATGATGTACCTGTTCCTTTCCTTTCTGGAAGACTCAGGCTACATGGCGAGAGCGGCATTTGTCATGGACAGGCTGATGCAGGCAATCGGATTGCCGGGTAAATCTTTTGTACCTTTGATTGTTGGCTTTGGTTGTAACGTCCCTGCCGTGATGGGTTCAAGGACACTGGATGCCCCTCGTGAGCGTTTGATTACCATTATGATGGCTCCGTTTATGTCCTGCGGGGCAAGGTTGGCGATCTTTGCCGTCTTTGCTGCGGCTTTCTTCGGCAAAGATGGCGCCAGCATCGTTTTCTCTCTGTACATATTGGGGATTGTCATCGCTATCCTGACAGGGCTGCTGCTCAAATACACCCTGATGCGTGGTGAAGCCTCGCCATTTGTTATGGAACTGCCGGTCTATCACGTTCCCCATGCCAAAACCCTGCTGCTCCAGACATGGCAGAGACTGAAAGGTTTTGTGATCCGAGCCGGTAAGGTGATTGTCGCAGCGAGCATGTTGATTGGCGCCCTGAACAGTTTTTCTTTCTCCGGTAAGACGGTGGATAATATCAACGAATCGGCGCTGGCTTCCGTTAGTAAAGTGCTCACTCCTGTCTTGCACCCCATTGGTGTGCATCCCGATAACTGGCAAGCAACCGTTGGCCTGATTACCGGCGCGATGGCAAAAGAAGTGGTTGTGGGCACCCTAAATACCCTCTATACCGCAGAAAACATTACGCAAGGGCCATTTAATCCAGATGAGTTCCATCTACTGGATCAACTCAAAGATGCGGTCGCAGAAACCTGGGATAGCCTGAAAGAAACCTTTACCTTGAGTGCACTTTCTAACCCGATTGAAGCCAGCAAAGGTGATGGCAATATGGATCGCAGTTCGATGGGAACGATGAGCGCCAAATTTGGCTCTGCCATTTCCGCTTACAGTTACCTGATTTTCGTCCTGCTGTACGTGCCTTGTGTTTCTGTCATGGGAGCCATCGCCCGTGAAACCAGCCGTGGTTGGATGATATTCTCCATTTTGTGGGGATTGAACGTTGCTTATTCTCTGTCAGCGCTGTTTTATCAAGTGACAACGTTTTCCGCTCATCCACAAAGTAGCCTAATTACCATTGCCGCCGTGATCCTGCTTAACATTCTGATCATTATTGGCTTACGCCGCGCCCGCAGCCGGGTTACTGTCACGTTTAACAACGCGACTCGCCGTAACTGCGAATGCTCAGACAATAGCTGTCACTAGCCAGAGCCATGAGGAGCCATAAATGATTAACCTGCTGAAAGTCAGAGATGCTATTGCTCTCAATGGGCGAACTGACGCGAGGTCATTGAGCCATCAGTTTTCAGCACCGCTGCCAATGGTGGAAGCCATGCTCAAGCAGCTTGTCATCATGGGTAAACTGGAGGAAGTGGATACTTCCTCCTGCCTCAGCGGAGGCTGCAAGCAGTGCCCGGAAACGCAGAAATGTGATACTAAGGCGTATCAGCTTGCGGTGAAGAAATAGGGAAGGAATGACCCCGTAGTAGAGAGCAATCACTCGTAATGGAGTCATTTTTTGTTACGTGAAATCATGGTCTTTTTGTATGAACCCATTTCGTTGTTAACTGACATGGTTGAGTACTGTTATCAGGCATATCAGATGTGGTTAAAATTTCAGCTCTTGTTCCACCCACTGTGCGACACGTTGTGCATCCCTGCCTGCACCGAGTAATAACTCAGAGCTACGACTGCTGAGCCATTTTCTGCCGACAACAAACAAACCGGGATAAGATGTTTTCCCCCCGTTCATATGACCGCTCTCGCAGATGAAACCTTGCGCATTACTAACGCCAGGTAAGGTTAACCAATCAGTGGCTTCCTTATACCCTACACACCAAATCAATCCGTCAATGTGATATTTTTTACCTTGTTGGTCATACAGTGTTTCATTTTCAGCTTTTACTAATTTTTGCGCTATTTGCACATTGAGCGCGGACAGATGTTTGTTATTAAGCTCACCACATGGGATTGGATTACGTCGTTGCACTATTTTGCCAGCCAAGCTCGACACATCTGCATACAATATCTTTGACTTATGTAGCCACCAGAACAGATCTTTGCCCAGCACCCTATTGGGTACGAGAGGCCGGGGAGTACCGCAAAATAGAGTCACTTTCATGGAAGAAGAAAGCTCCTGTGCTATCTGCCGGCCACTGGCACCATCACCGATGACCGCAATTCGGGAGCCTACTTGAAATTGCGCTGGGTTCAGATAACGGTCAGCCGTCAGTTGCTGGACAGAAGGGGAAAAATTGCCTGCCATGTCAGGAATAATTGGGGTTTGATTAGCACCAGTTGCATTAACTAAACAAGGAGCCGAAAACTGCTCCCCTTTTTGAGTTGTCAAAGTAAACAATCCATCCTGATGTTTAACACTGGCAACCTGCATGCCCGTTAATACATTTAGGTTGTGATGATGTGCGTAGCGTTCCAGATAATCCGCTATCTCATCCTTGCAAGGGTAACCATCTGGAGAACCCGGCAAAGGAAAATCAGGAAGTTGGCTCATCATGCGAGAAGTGAACAACAACATATTGTCGGGGCGCCTGCGCCAGACATCGCCAATACGCTGGTCTCGTTCCAGAATCAATGTATTGATTCTTTTTTTGTTAAGAATAGCAGCCAGTGTTAATCCCGCTTGCCCAGCACCAACGATCAAACAATCAATTTTCATGATGCCTGCTCCAATTGCAGTATATGCTCAGACAAAGCGTGGATAGTGGGATATTCATAACCAAGAATAGGATCCAACTTTCGCTGCAATACTTTTTCTAACTGACTAATCAGTGTTACCCTACTCGCAGAGTCCAGACCCAAGCTATCGAAAGAAACATGCTCACCGATGGGAATACTATGGCGTTGGAAATAGGGTGTCAAGTATTCGATTAGCCAGCCTTTTAGCTCCAGTTCAGTCATGTTATGCTATATGAACGCATCCCGTTTGCAAGACAAAAATCACGTTGACATCG